>JBKPLM010000123.1:0-7021 GCA_046731655.1 Verrucomicrobiota bacterium
GTCGTTAATTCGGATTTCACCATTCTGAATTGGACGTTGGACATTGCGCGTTGGACGTTGGGCTTTATTCGAACCGGCTTGTGATGGCCATGTCCGATCCCGCCATTTTCGGTATCCCGATCGATTTCGTTCTATTCGGACTGACTTTGCTTTGTATCGCGGTCTTTCACGACCATACAATGCGCGTGGCGCTGGCGGGGCTCGGCGTGGTGGTGTTCTACAAAATCGTGTTCACCGGTTTCAAAACCGGCACAGGCGTGTCGGGTTTTCTTTCTCACGTCCAACACGAATGGGTCATCCTTTTCAACCTCCTGTGTCTGCTGATGGGTTTTGCGCTGCTATCGCGCCATTTCGAAAAGAGTCACGCGCCGGGGGTGCTGCTGAAATTTCTTCCGCATGATTGGAAGGGAGCTTTCGCACTGCTGGCGATCGTGTGGTTGCTTTCCAGCTTTCTCGACAACATCGCAGCCGCCTTAATCGGTGGCGCGATAGCGCACCAGATCTTCCGGGCGAAAGTCCATATTGGATATCTTGCCGCAATTGTTGCGGCTTCCAATGCCGGCGGCGCTTGGAGCGTCTTAGGCGATACAACAACCACCATGATGTGGATTTCCGGCGTCTCCCCCGGCCAGGTTTTCGAGGCGATTATTGCTTCGAGTCTGGCATTGTTGGTTTTCGGCATCCCGGCCGCGAGGAAACAACAGAGGTATTCACCCATTCTCAAGCACGTTCATGAGCACCGGAAGCTGGATTGGACACGAGTGGGCATTATCGGATTCATTTTGATGGTCGCCCTCGCAACCAACGTGGTTGTGAATACCAATTTCGTGGAGCAAACCGATCGCTTCCCGTTCATCGGCGTAGCGCTGTGGGTAGCCGTTGCCGCATCGGCGGGATTCCGCCGTCCTGACTGGGAATTGCTTCCCCGCGCGTTGAGGAGCTCCGTTTTCTTGCTCTCGCTGGTGCTCATCGCGTCGATGATGCCGGTGCAACATTTGCCCGCGCCATCGGCCCGTTCTACTCTCGGTCTTGGTTTCTTGTCGGCCGTGTTCGACAATATTCCGCTGACGGCATTGGCGCTTCAGCAGGACAGATACGACTGGGGCCCGCTGGCATATGCGGTCGGTTTCGGCGGCTCAATGATCTGGTTTGGATCGTCCGCAGGCGTGGCAATCTCGAGCATTTTTCCTGAAGCGCGCTCAGTGGGCGCGTGGATCAGAGGAGGATGGTTTGTGGTGGTTGCATACCTGGCGGGATTCATAGCCATGATCCTGTTGATTGGCTGGCATCCGGAACAAAAGGGACGTTCTAGGCGCGGTCCCCCCGGGGGCGGTATCGAGCAGGCGATCGGAGCGAGGAAGCACGAATCTCGAATGCCGACGGAATGATCACATGACAAATCTTCCACTGAGGTGGTCCTTGTTAAAACCTTACGGCGTCGAATCGGTTAATCGTTTCCGTCGTTAATTCGTCTTTGGTCACTGGGATTTCGTCATTCAAAAAGTCAATTTGTGGCTAAAAAAATCCAGCCAACCATATTTCAGCGCTTTTTCCGCACCGAGACCGTCGGCGGTTTAATCCTGCTGTTTTTTGGATTTGCCGCGCTCGCCCTGGCCAATTCCCCTTTCGCCAAAGCGTACGAACATCTTTGGAACACACCGCTCACGTTCGGAATCGTTGATCATTCCCTCTCGCTGACACTGCACCAATGGATCAACGATGGGCTGATGGCCGTGTTCTTTCTTTTGGCCGGCCTCGAAATCAAACGCGAACTGCTCGCCGGCGAGTTGTCCTCGCCCAAACAGGCCGCGCTTCCCATTGCGTGTGCCATCGGCGGGATGGTCATGCCGGCCGCATTCTATTGGACGTTCAACATGACCGGCCCGGGCGCCCGCGGTTGGGGCATCCCCATGGCCACCGATATTGCATTCGCTTTGGGCGCCCTTGCCCTAATCGCTCCGCGCGCACCAGTAGGGGCCAAAGTATTTCTGGTCGCCCTCGCAATCGTGGACGACATGGGCGCGGTCCTGGTGATTGCCATCTTTTACTCGAGCGCGATCGCTTGGGGTGCGCTCGGTGGAGCCGCTGTCATGTTGTTGATGTTGATCGGGTTCAACGCGATGGGAGTTCGCCACTTGTGGCCATACCTGCTGGCGGGACTCACGCTCTGGTATTTCGTGCACGAGTCCGGCATCCATGGCACGGTGGCCGGCGTGCTGCTCGCTTTTACCATTCCCACGCATACGAGGATTAATGCAGTAGACTTCTCTCGGGAGGCGCGTGGGTTACTCGACCAGTTCGACCGCAGAGAAACCGGTGATTTTCTTGTGTTGACCAGCAAAGGCCAGCAGGAAACCTTGTTCGCGCTGGAACACGCGAGTATCGGCGTGACTGCGCCGATTCTCAGACTCGAGCACGCGCTGCACAATTTTTCGGCATTCGTCGTGATGCCCCTGTTCGCATTCGCCAATGCTGGCGTCAGGATAGGTGGTCCTCTTCAGTATGCCGAAGTCACGGTTGGAGTACTGCTTGGGCTTGTGATTGGCAAACCGCTCGGCATTGCCGCGGCAGCCTTTGTGACCGTCAAATCCGGAATCGCGAAACTGCCCCGCGGCGTCGGATGGGGATTTCTGTTCGGTTATGCCTGCCTGGCAGGGATCGGTTTTACCATGTCGCTGTTTATCGCTATGCTTGCATTCGATGAGGTTGGGCCAGTTAACGCGGCAAAGTCGGGTATCCTCGCGGGGTCGCTTCTTGCCGGGATCGCGGGCGCGATCGTTCTGAGGATTTCCGCCGGTCTTCGTAATGATGAATAGGTCCCATCCGGCACCGGAGGCGCATGCATCATACGGGACCCAGTCATACCGCATCCATGTGAGCGTGCCTGTTGCTGTTCTCTCTGCCATTCTATTTCTATCTGGAATAGGCGCGCTGATCTTCGAAACGCTCTGGCTGCGGCTAAGTGGCCTCGCCTTTGGCAACTCGACCTGGGCCGCGGCGTTGATCCTTTCCAGTTTCATGACGGGCCTGGCGCTAGGGAACGCGATCGCGGCATCGTCGAGAATTCGGCGATGGCGACCGCTTCATTTTTATGCCTTGCTGGAGGTGCTGGTCGCTCTGCTTGGTTGCACAATTGTTTTTGGTCTTCCGGTCCTGGGCGAATTGTTGCGACCGGTGTGGCAAATGCTGTGGAATTATCAGCCCACGCTTCTCGGGCTGCGATTCGTCGTGTCTTTCCTAATTCTACTTATGCCGACAACTGCGATGGGCCTGACGCTTCCGGTGTTGATCGAAGATCCAATGTTGAGGCAAACCAATTTTGGGCGCGCGATTGGTTTTCTGTATGGCGCGAACACGTTAGGCGCGGTGGCTGGCGCTGCGCTCGGCGAAGGTTATCTCATCGCGGCGTTTGGCCTTCGAGGCACGAGTTTGGCTGCAGGCTTGGCGGCTTGCATCGCCGCAATAATCGCCTTGTTGGTAGCGAGAATTGGCGGCGATACGAGCGAGCCAATTCCCAAGCCGACGTTTCCGCTACGCTTAGATGTAAGCTATCGCCCGCCGTGGCGCCTGCTTTTCGCTAGCTTCGGCACAGGCTGCGTTCTTCTTTGTCTGGAGGTCATATGGTTCCGATTTCTGCGCTTGTATGTTGTTTCATCGGCCACGGCATTTGCGGTGATGCTTGTAATCGTGCTGGCAGGAATAGGGCTGGGGGGTCTTGTGGCCGGCGCGATTCAGGGTCGTAGTCGTCGTCCTACCGGCGACACGCGAGTTTTGCGCAGCGGAGAGACTTTAGGCCGAAGCGGATCTCTTTCCGTTCTGTTGCTGCTGGCGGCGATTGCAACGCTTTTGTCATATTTATTCTTTCCAGGAGAAATTGTGAAAACGCCCGCTGGCGCTTTTAGTCTCGCGTCCTGGCACCAGATCGCGCTGCTCTCAATAGCATTGATGTTCCCCGTCGCTTTTCTCTCGGGAATCGTGTTTCCATCCCTTGCTGCTTCTGTTCAGGCCACAGTGAAAGATCGGATGAACAGCACCGGAGTCACCACTCTTTTCAACACAACAGGGGCGGCGATCGGCCCGCTTTTTGTCAGTTTCGTCTTGTTGCCCGGCATCGGCTATCAATGGAGCCTGGTAATTTGCGCTGTGGCCTACGCTTTGCTCGGCGTTTTAGTGAGCGAGCGCTCAAGCTGGTCGATCCGGCGGCCGATCGGTGTGATTATCATCGCGCTTTGTGCGGCGGTGATCCTCCTCCTGGCAATTTTTCCACATGACCGCGCTGAATCGCACTTCGCACACGCGAGTCGTCCTTACGAAATAGATGAACACGGTAACGTGCTTGCACATGTCGTGAAAAGGATCGAGGGCACCTCAGACACCTACCAGCTGCTGCGACGCGATCTTTTTGGCGAACCGTATTACTACCGGCTGTTGACCAACGCCTTTTCGATGTCGGCCACAAATCCTCGCAATCAGCGTTACATGAGATTGTTCGCGTATCTTCCTTTAGCTCTTCGTCCGGAAGCGGAAGACGTATTGCTTATTTGCTACGGGTGCGGCGTCACCGCAGATGCATTGCTCCAGGGGCCGAATGTTAAGCGCGTGGATATCGTGGACATTTCGAAAGAAGTCTTCTATCTCGCCGATTTCTATACCGGTATCAATTACTCTAATCCGTTGCGCGATCCCCGTGTTCACGCAGTGGTCCAGGACGGGCGTTTCTTCCTTCAGGCCAGCCCGCGGCAGTACGATATTATCACGGGCGAACCGCCTCCGCCGAAAGTCGCTGGTTCAGTCAATCTCTATACTGAAGAGTTTTTTTCATTGATGAAGAGCCGGCTGAATGAGGGCGGAATCGCTACGTTCTGGCTGCCCATGAATCAACTGAAGGTGGAGGAATCAAAGGCGATTCTTCGCGCGTTCCACAATGCGTTCCCCAACGCTTTGGTTTGGGCGAGCGCCGATCAGCAGTGGATCATGATGGGGATCAAAGGGCCGGCGCACCGCGTCAACGAAGAGGAGTTACGGCGATTGTGGAGCCAGCCCGCTGCGGCGGGCCCGGATTTGCGGCGGATCGGCGTCGAAATCCCGCAACAATTGGCCGCATTGTTTTTAATGGACGGCGAGGAAATCGACCGCATCACGGGGGACGTAGCGCCCCTAACGGACAACTATCCCAAGCGGCTGACGGACGCGGTGTGGAATGAGCAGGCGAACCTAGATTTCACATCGACTTATATGGATGCGTCGTCCGCCGTTCACCGTTTTGTTTGGTCCCCGACCATTAACCGCATTTGGCCGGAGACACCAGACGAATCGCTGAAATCATTCTTCTCCGTTCGCGAGATGCGATATTTTTCCGAAACAGTGGGAGGCAACGAGTTGGCCGAACTGGATGTTTATCTGCGCCATTCCCAGCTGCGAATACCGGTCCTTGAGCTGCTGGGAAGTGACGGATTGCGGCTGTCAATTGCGGAGCGTGTGGCGAAAAAATCGCAACCGCCGCCGCTGGAAGCCATGCAAGACCTGGTTGCGGGAGCACTTGCGCGACGAGATATCAACGGAGCAATTCGTCTGCTGGAGAACAAAAAAGATCGCGGCGCGCTTAGTCTCAACGACACGTATCTGCTTACCTATCTCTACTGTTTGAACGGCGACGTCGATAAAGCAGAAACGCTGGCCGCCACAAATGCTGCAATCAAGAAAGACAGTTTCGTCGATTGGCTGTGGGGAAAACTGCAGAGCGAGTTCGGATTTCATCCGCCGAATTGATTTTGGAGTGCGCTGAAAATCCCAGTTGGGAGCAACCGTGAATGAACACCAATCTATCGAAACGACGGATTTGAAACTCAGTCGGCTCCCGCCTCGCCCGTTTCAAATTCGTGGTCGCAAAAAATCCGCGTAATCGGCGGTTCTGCGGGTTCAAAAAAACTTTGAAAAAAGTCAAAAAAAAGCTTGTCAGCCCCTGACGCGTTCCATTAAACGGGGAGTTGACGCGACAAGTAGGCCAGAAGGCCGTTCAAAAAAACTTTGAAAAAAGTGAAAAAAAAGCTTGTCAGCGCCGTAGATGTTTAATAAGCGTGTCAAAACCTAACCAAACCAATGGAGAAACTAATGACTAAAAACGTGCTAAATAAACTCGGATTCCTTGGCGCAGTCTTTGTGGCGGCCGTGGGATTTCCTCTAATTTTTGCATCAAGCGCATCGGCTCAGTTGCCCGCACCGGCCGTTCCGGCTCAGCCGGGCGTGGCGCCTTCGGCTGAGGTCGAGCGGGTCATCGTGACCGGTTCCAATATTCCCACAGCGGAAGAGACCGGCCCGAACCCGGTGGACACCTACCGGCCGCAGGACATCGAGAAGCTCGGTATCCGTAACGCAACCGACCTAACCACCTTCATTCCACAAGAGGCGGGCGGCACGATAAACCAGAATATTTCGAACGGCGGTGACGGTACGGTGCAACTCAATCTGCGCGGCTTGCTGCCGAAGGAGACGCTGATCCTGATAGACGGCAAGCGGATCGCACAGGCCGCATTATTCGGTGGATACGACATCCAGTTGATTCCCTTCTCGATGATCGATCACATCGATATCCTGAAGGACGGCGCCTCGGCTGTCTATGGAGCAGACGCCGTGGCTGGTGTGGTCAACTTCTTCTTGATCCACAAGTTCCGTGGCTTGGAGATCGGTGGCACGTACGGGAACACAAACCTGGGCGGATCCAACGACATGGGTGAATGGCAGGCGTGGTTGAAAGCCGGCACAGGCGATGACAAGACTGACATCGTCGTGATCGCCGATTTCTATCAGCGCACCGGTGGCTTGTTCAGCCGTGACCGCGACATTTCCAGCAACGGCAATTTTGTTCCATTTGGAGGATTCGACGTTCGCAGTGGGAACGAACCTGGCCGAGTTCAAGGTCAACGTTTGATCCCCAGGTTGTTTTTCAGCGCGAACACTCCGACCCCGCATTCGAGCGCTAACGTCGCCACTTCTCCATTCTATACCAGTCCATTTGCGGTAC
>JBKPLM010000124.1:0-18999 GCA_046731655.1 Verrucomicrobiota bacterium
TTGCCGCCTCGCTTCAGGATTTTAGCGAGCAGCACCCGGCTCCGTTCGCCGCCGCTGAGCTGCGAAATCTTCGTGTTGATGCGCTGTTCGCTGAAAAGAAATCGCCGCAGATAAGCGCGCAACGTGATGCTCTGCTCGCCGAGCGTGACGTTTTCTCCACCGCTGCCGACTTCTTCCCAAACCGTTTTCTCATCGTCGAGGAGCAGCCGATTTTGATCGACGTAATTGATCTGGGTCCGCACGCCGATCTCCACTGCACCGCTCGCGGCGGGCAGTTCCTGCAGAATGACTTTGAGGAGCGAAGACTTGCCGAGTCCGTTGCGACCGACAACACCGAGGCGTTCCCCGGCGGTGAGATTGAGATTCACGTGCTGAAAGAGTGTGCGGCCGCCCAACTCCACACTCACGTCGCGCAATTCAATGATGCGATTCGCGAGCTTCGGTGGCGTGGGGATAATCAACTCGACGTCGAGTTCGGCCTCCGGCGCTTCCCGGGCAGCCATCTCGAAATAACGTTCCACGCGGTCCACCGATTTCGTCCGGCGGGCGCGGGGCGCTCGGCGTACCCATTGCAATTCCCGTTTCAAAAACTTCTGCCGTTTATGCTCCTGCATTTCCTCCACGACTTTTCGCTGCACGCGCGCGAGCAGGTAATCCGTGTAGTTGCCGTCGTAGTTGATGAACTCGCCGCGGGACAGCTCGACGATCCGCGTTGCCACCCGATCAAGGAAATAGCGATCGTGTGTGACGAACAAACAGGTGCCGGTATAACGCGCGAGAAAGTCCTCCAGCCATTCGATCGAGCCGGTGTCGAGATGGTTGGTCGGTTCGTCGAGAATTAGAAAATCAGGACGTGCGAGAAGCGCCCGGCAAAGCGCGACGCGACGTTTTTCTCCGCCGGAAAGCGTGCCGACGACACGATCGGATTCCGGAGCGTGCAGATTGGTGATAAGCGACTTGATTCGATGTTCCAAGTTCCACCCGTCGGCCTCGCCAATCTGGTCAAGGAGCGTTGCGCTGAGCGGGCTGTCGCCCGGGACGCTTTCGTATTCGGCGATAAGGTCTAGAATCCGCTGCACGCCGCTGAGAATGTTCGCATGGACCGTGGCCGCATCGTTCAAGCCGGAAAGTTGTGGCATATAGCCGGTGACGAGATCACGCCGGCGTGTGAATTCGCCTGAATCGGCTTGGGCCACGCCCGCCGCGATCTGGAGGAAGGTCGATTTGCCCGAGCCGTTGCGACCGACAAGCCCAATGTGTTCGCCCTCCCTGAAGGCAATCGTCGCGCCGTTGAGGACGATCTGAGTGCCGTATTTGACCGTAAGGTTGTTCGCGCTCGCGATAACTGCGGTTGAAGTCTCTGCCATAGGAAGATCGAACGTCGAACGCCCAACGCCGGACGTCCAATCAAAGAGCGCGCTCGGCGCTGATTAATTCAGCGCTTCTCCTACCATTTCGCCCCCGGGGCCGGCGCGCCTTAACGAAGTGAGGATTTTGAATTCTCTGACGATGGCGATCTTGACGAGCGGCAGCGGGCGTCACGCGACGGAGAGGAGGCCCGAGAGCGCGGCGCGAGTCGTTTGCCCGCCACGGCGGGTGAACTCCGTGGAGCAATTCGGTGACGCAATTGTAGGAATGGGCGTTCGATTGTTAGAAACAGAATCACGGCAGCGGCGTAAACACAGAGTTCGACACCGAGAAGCGCAGGGGCCGAAGTGAGATCGATGTTGTGATCTGTACAGAACTCGCCGACCGCGTGAATGACGAGTTTCTGAATCAAGTAGGCGCCGTAAGCAATGCTGGCGATGAAGGCGGCGCCGGGAATTGGAACGCGACGAAAGAATAATCGCGGGCTGACGGCGCAAACAAGAAGCGCGGCCATGCCGATAGCGATGAGTGGGAATTGCCAGACACAGGCAACGACGGTGAGGTTTTCCGTTTCGCCGAGATACAATGCGTAAACGATTAGCCCGAGCGCGGGCAGCCAAAGCCATGGTGCGCAATTGATGAGGCGTTGCCACCAGGTCGGTCGGAATTTCTCGATCGCGGCCAACGCGACGCCGAACACCAGCGGATCGACCCGGGTCCAGGTTGGATAATAAATCCACGCTTGAAAGCCGCGGAACGATACGCCGCCGCCATCAGCTGATGGATTCTGTGCAGCCAGGAATGTACGAAGCAGGATTCCGCCGAGAACGATCAGGCATGGAAGGATGATGGCCGCGCGCGGACGGCGATAGAGAAAGAGCAAAAGAAAAGGTAGCGCGAGATAGAATTGATCCTCGACCGCGAGCGACCAGGCATGTGAGAAAGCGGTTCCGCCATGCAGCGCGATGTTCTGCACCGATAACAGGAATTTCCAGAGCGGCTGCGACATTTCGGAATATTCGCGCCATGACGGCAACAAAAAATAAATCGCGAGCACGACCAAGTAGGCCGGCATGATTCGTAACGCACGACGGGCGAAGAACCGGCTGAGATAGATGCGCCGATCGCGCGCGAGCGACGCGAGCAATTGGCCACCGATCAAATAACCACTAAGGACAAAGAAAAGATCGACACCGATCCAGCCAAAGCGGTCCACCCGTCCGGGCAATTTGAATCCAAAAAGCGCGGCGTGATAAACGACAACTACGATGATCGCAAGCGCACGAAGAAGATCGAGGCCGGGCTGGCGTTCGCGATTTCGAAAGCGCGGATCAATTGTCGTCTCGGTCATAGCATGCTGGCACCCTCACCTTCGTCCTCTCCCGACCAAGGGAGAGGAGGAAAAATAGCGAACGGAAGAAAGTGGAAATTAGACGTTACGAACTGAATCAACCGAACGGTCATCAATCATAGTTCGGCGATTGGGGCCGAAATCTTTCACTTATTTGCAAGCGCGATTTGAATTCGACGGCCGCGTTCCGGGAGCTCAGTGAGATATACTGCTCGATCGCGCAGTTTATAGATTAGTCGCAAATATCCGCTAGCGGCCGTCGCGAATGTAAGTGTGAAGGCTGACAACGTTACCGGCGCGACGCATACTACGTCGAAATGCTTGAGCCTTCGGCCGAGGAAATACGCGATTGGGGCAATTCCGTCATTCGGCTCATGGTCGATTATCTCAGCGATCTCCGCGATCGCAGGGTGTATGGTCACATGTCGTCATGCGAGATTCGCGATCGGCTCGATGCTGCGCTTCCGACCAAAGGAACCGATTTCGACGATCTGCTGAAGGTTTTTCGCGAGACAATTATCCCCTTTAGCCGGCAGAACGCGCACCCGCGCATGTTTGGCTACGTGCAATCGCCTGGCACTCCCCTCGCAGCGTTCGCCGATCTTCTCGCCTCAATGCTAAACGCGAATCTCACCGTCTGGCGTTCCGCTCCAGCGCCAGTAGAGATGGAACGCCTAACGATCGATTGGATCCGGCAGATCCTTGGGTTCAATGCTGAAGCCGGCGGACTGTTTGTCAGTGGCGGGTCGATGGCCAATCTCGCCGCCATCGCCGTGGCGCGGCAGGCGAAAGACGATTTCTCAGATCGCTTGCGAATCTATGCGTCGAGCGAGACGCACTTTTCCATCGCCAAGGCAGCGGCGCTTTTGGGAATCGGACGGGAGAACGTGCAATACGTCGCGGTCGACGAGCGTTTCAAAATTCGGGTGGACGATCTCGTTGCAAAAATCACCGCTGACCTGGAAACGGGCCATATTCCATTCTGCGTGGTTGCGAATGCCGGAACCGTAAACACCGGCGCGGTGGACCCGTTATGGGAGATTCGTGGCGTTGCGGACCGCTTCCAACTTTGGATGCACGTGGATGGAAGTTACGGCGCCTTGGCCGTCCTCGCGGAATCGGCGAGAAAATTGTTCGCGGGCATTGAGCGGGCTGATTCGGTCGCGCTCGATCCTCACAAATGGCTTTATCTTCCGGTGGACGTTGGCTGCGTGATTTACCGCGAGCCACAGATGGCGCGGACGGCTTTTGCGCACGAGGCCGAATATACTCGCATCATTTCGGAGGAGGCAGACGAGGCCTTCGCATTTTGGGACTACGGGCCGGAACTGTCGCGGCGTTTCCGGGCGCTTAAAGTATGGATGTTACTAAAAGGAGTCGGCCTCGACCGCTTGAGCGAGGCGATTGAAGGCAATCTTGCCTGTGCGCGCTACCTCGAGTCGATGGTGCGAGCCAGCGATGACTTCCAGATGGCCGCGCCGGTTGACCTGTCCATCTTCTGCTTTCGTCATGTGCCGGTGCAGCTCAGAAGCGATTCGGCCCAAGCGATCGATGCTTTCAATGAGCGTCTGCTGATCGCCCTGCAACGAGACGGCAGTTCATATCTCTCGAATGCCACGCTCGCTGATCGCTTTGCCCTGCGCGGTTGCGTGCTGAACTATCGGACCACGTTGCGCGACATGGAGATCCTGCTCGATGATTTGCGACGCGTAGCAAGCTCACTACCCACTTCTGCGTAGCCGCACTCGAGCGAACCAGTCACTTGGTCATACGGCTTCGAAATCACCGAGAAAACGGACTTGTAGGGCAGGCGCTTCGCCTGCCAAGCCAAGGGTTTTTATGACATCAGCCTCCGGCAAACGATGCCCTTGCG
Organism: Verrucomicrobiota bacterium; assembly: GCA_046731655.1. Classification (GTDB taxonomy): domain Bacteria; phylum Verrucomicrobiota; class Verrucomicrobiia; order Chthoniobacterales; family UBA10450; genus Udaeobacter. The sequence continues at coordinate 4,593 of JBKPLM010000124.1, forward strand.
CTACAATTGGTTCATGACTCCCCGCCAGCAATGGCGTAGCGCAAAGCAACATGCTGTACAACGGCCTATAAAAACGACCAATCGGCTGGTCAGCGGCGAAAGTTTATTAAGCAGCAGTAGAAAGGGGCAGCGTTATGCAATCAGGTTCGGAAAGAGCAGGTGGCAAAGGCGATCACCGCAGCGCAGCGGATCGGGAAAAAGAAGCGGCTTATTGGCGGGAACAACATCCCAAACAACCATACGCGAAGAATTACTCTTACGAGCAGTTCGAGCATGCATATCGGACCGGTTACGAGTCGTTCTTGAAGTATCCCGGACAGAAGTTCAATGAAGTAGAAGACTCTATTGCAACCGATTATGAGACGGAGAAACCCGGGTCAGCGTTGCCATGGGACACGGTGCGTCCCGCAGTAAACTCGGTCTGGGACAGAATGTCCGGCGTCACCGGTCCGCGCGATCCCGATCGCGGCATCCGCGGTGCGATCTGAGCCAGCGCTCGCCCGCTAGCTAGATTTAGGTGGCGCGGCGTTGCTCGTGACGCGCGATTGAAACTCGCTCGTTACCTCTCTCGCTCGTCGCTACCCTCGCGACTTTACCTTCCATGTCGCTGATCCCACAGCTCCATTTGGAGACGCACTCCAACCGAATAGACGAGGTAGTAGCCTATTAACCCGGCAGCAACTGCCAGGGAAAGTTCTGTTCCGGAGGCGGTCATCAACCAATGTTGATCGCTGGGCGCGCTGCTGCCGGAATGCGTGGCACGCCACCACCCGTAGACGAAACGTGCTGCGATTGCCAGCGTGACAAGAAGCGCGAGCCAGCGGCTCGGGGTGTAGAAAATTCCTTCCGATCGTCTTTCCCAACGGGTCATCGCCAAACCGAGCAAGCCAAGAATGCCTCCACAACACATGCCAATCAGAGCAAATCGAAAGGCTGTTCCAAGCCAGATGGAGATTACCAACGTGAAGGAAAGAAAGAAAACGGCAGAAAGGCTGGTGAGCCACACATTTAGCCTGGCGACCCAGCGTCGACCTTGCCGGCGAGCAGTCCCGGCGCGATAGCGCAAAACAAGGGAAAGCAAAATAACGCCACCCATGGAGAGGAGAACAAAAAACAGCAGCGCAACGACAATGATCGGCACAGCTGATGGTAGCACTAAGCGCTCGAAATCCGCTTTCGCGAAAAAAATTAATCCCACGCAAATAGCGTCGACGTCCGCGCTGTCGGTTGCAGAAACTACTGCGCCACTCGCAAGACGCGACGCTGCCGACTCGCGCAAGAGCGGGCGTTGGTCGGCATTCGATATAATCATGTGACTGTGCGATTTTTTTTGGCCGCCGTGACCGCGGTTGCGGTCGCTGGATTAGTTTCGGCAGATGAGAACGTGCGCGAAGTGCAGGAGAAATTGCGCGACGGCGATTTTTACTTGGGCGAGATCGACGGCGCATACAGCAGCCAGTTAGCTGCGGCGCTGACGCGTTACCAGATTCGCAATGGACTGCCAGTTACCGGGCAGCTGGATGTCGACACGAGCAACGCACTGGGCGCCAAGCCGGCGGTGACCACAGGCGCAGGCGCTCCCGAGCAGAGTTCCGAGACGTGGCGACGATTGCGAAGGCGCGAGCAGCAAACGTCAACGAACGCGCGAGGGAGGTCCTCGCCCCACACCGATCGCTCGGTTCCGGAGGTAGAACCGGCACGAAGCAGTCCGGTTGCGACTCCCGTGACGTCGGAACCTGGAACGCAATCCGCGGATTCCGCGTCGCTTGCTGCGCCGATCTCCTCCGGGAGCATGAAACCGGCGTCAGCGCCGCCAGCTACAGTCTCGGACACCGTTTCTTCGCGTGATGTTGACGTCAGCACGGAACGGCTGCGCGATTATATCGGTGCATTTGTGCTAGCCGGGCTGGATCCGCACGTCGGCTCGGAGGCGGATTTCTTTGCGGATCGCGTTAAGTATTACGACCAGGGCGTGATTGATCGCGAAAAAATCCGCAGCGATTTACAGGACTACGCGGCGAGCTGGCCGGAACGGCGTTTTTGGTTCGCCGGCAATATCACGATCGAGCCGCAGCGTCGGAAGCGTGTACGGGTGACGTTTCCACTTCGATACGAGTTGCGCAACGGCGCTACATATTCGTCCGGCACGGTGAACAAAACACTTGTTCTGGAATCAGTCGGCGACGATCTCCAAATCGTCGAGGTCAGCGAACGCAAAGCCGAGTAGGGGCGCAAACGGCAGCCCTTGCTTCGTGATTACTCTCTAGCTCGCATCCAACACAACCTCCCTGTAATTCCGTCTGTTGCTGCTAGCCTCATTAATCTTGCGTGAGCGCGTACACGTTCGGTAGCTTCCCGCGTGCGAAGGCTCCGCTGCGTTTGTTCTATCTTGCTGACGACGTCCGGCGCAGTTCTCCTTCTGATCGATTTGGGCGGCTGCACCAAACATCGCCTCCCGGGCGCCTTGTCAAAGTTGAAGCCGTGCCGGTTAGCTGGAATCGATGAGGAATTGTTTTGCGGTAAACTGACGGTTTTTGAGGACCGGGAAACGCGCATCGGTCGAACCATCGATCTAAACGTCGTCGTGCTGCCGGCGTTGGATCAAAAACAAAAAGCGGAACCGCTATTCGATCTGGCGGGCGGTCCGGGCGCGTCGTCCACAGACCGAGCAGATTTCTATGCCGGGCCGGGCAAAGAGTATCGCCGCCGGCATGACGTGGTGTGCATCGATCAGCGCGGCACCGGGAAATCAAATCGCCTTGCAATTCCGCGCGAGAAAACGCCGAGCTATTACCTGAGCGAGATGTTTCCACTTGATTACGTCAAGGAAATGCGTCACGCGCTCGAGCAACGGGCGGACCTGACGAAATACACGACGTCCATCGCGATGGACGATCTCGACGACGTGCGAGCGTGGCTCGGTTATGACAGGATCAATCTCTTCGGTGCGTCGTACGGAACGCAGGCGGCGCTGGTTTATATGCGGCGGCACCCCGAACACCTGCGTGGCGTGATCCTGTTGGGCGTCGCGCCAACTGATTTGAAAATGCCGTTACACCATTCAGAGGCCGCAGCTCGGGCGATGGACCTGCTACTGGGTGAATGCGAACAGGACGCGGGATGTAACGCAGCCTTTCCACAAATTCGCGATGATTGGAAGAACGTGCTTGCGCAGTTGGAGCAACATCCGGCGCGTGTGGAATATTCTCCGCCCGGGAATGCTACGCCGGCGACAGTCGAAATTCAGCGCGGTGTGTTTGGGGAAAAGATCAGGACCTGGATGTACGGACGCGACAAAGCGGCCAGGATTCCTTTGATCGTTCACCATGCGGCCGGTGGCGATTTCGCGCCGTTTCTCCAGCAAGCGATCCAGCCGTCGATTCCTGATTTCGTGGCGGACGGAGCGTATTTATCGGTCACTTGCGCGGAAGACGTCCCCTTCATCAATCAGGAGGAAGCGGCGAAGCTCACTGCGGGTAATCCGTTCGGGAACTATCGCGTGTTCCAGCAAACACGCGCCTGCGCGATGTGGCCCCGCGGTGAGATTCCAACCGATTTTCTCCAGCCTGTTCACTCAAACGCACCCGTGTTGATTTTTTCCGGCAACATGGATCCGGTCACGCCGCCAAAGTACGGCGAAGAAGTCGCGAAATATTTACCGAACAGTCGTCACGTGATCGTGCCAGAGGCCGGTCATGGCATGGATGGATTGAGCAACCAGGAATGTATCGATCGGCTCATCATCGAGTTCACGGACAAGGGCAATGCTAAAAATCTTGATGTGAGCTGCGTTGAGCGAATGGCGCCGCCGCCGTTCGTAACGAACTAGTTCGACTTACGCAAAACTGTAGCCGCTGTTGCCACGGCCCTGTTGGCCGTCCTCAATCGTGCTAGAGACCTATCGCAGCGAACCGCTTCAGCACTAGAGTCGCGCGCTTCCCCACAGATCCTCAGAGCAATTCGGCGAATTGTTCTCGTGTTACACCAGCTTCGCGGATTAACGCAGCGTTCTTTTGCCAGCTCGCGATGATTTGGAACTGTAAGCCGGCGCCCCGACGGATGGCGCAGAATGATATGACTCCCAGTTTGATGATCGACCGAGTAGCCAATTTTACCGAACGCTTTCAGCGCATCCGGGCCAGAACAAACAGGCAAACGGCTCACACGGTGACTTCCACGACCGCCTCGGTGATGGGGCCAGGAATTGGCTCACCGTTCTTCTTCAAGCTCTCGACATAGCCTTGAATGGCATCGCGTATGTTTCCCATCGCTTCGTCACGAGTTTCCCTTGCGAAACGCACCCGGGCAAAGCTGGGCATTCAGCGACAAACACGTCGTCTTCGTCTGGTTCAATCGTAACGCGAAATTTCACATCGCAAGTCTAACAATCGCCTGAATGGTTCGCAACGCGACTCTTTGCGGCTGACACAGCCGCCACTACAGTCAGATCGCCGTGATGACTATCTGCGCCAATGGCGGAGCACGCGGTGGCGGGAAGTGGCTGTAGCGTGGTCCCGACTAGTGACGATTAACTCGCGGCGGCGCAGTGTTGCGAGCGCGATTTGAATGGCGCTCTTGGAAAGACCGGTTGCGTCGGCAAGGGTTCGTACACTAGCGACGACCGGTTTCCATCTCTTCCGCGCAGCCTGGCTGTAAAGACACAGGTAAACGAGATAAGCCGCTGGCTGCTGATCGTGCCCGATCAGATCGCGCATGAGGACGTCGAGAACGTAGTCGTCGATGGGAACGGTTTGTTTGAAGCGAGGCACGGGAAAAGTGAGAAGTGAGATGTGAGAAGTGCGCGAGGCTACGGAGCGCCGAAGCAGCGAGCATTCTGATTCAAATATCGCCTATACCTTTAAAAGGACAGTACTTTCTAATGTTTCAAGCAGTTCGCACCTGGACGCGAGCGTGTCGGTCACTTTAGGTTCGGCCCATCATGATTAAACAAATCAAATTTGTTAGCATTCCAGTCGCCGACCAAAATCGCGCCCTGGATTTTTACACCGATAAACTTGGGTTCACGATCATCACGGATCAACCCTTCGACGAGAAACAGCGCTGGATCGAATTGCGAATTCCCAAAGCCGAGACGCGAGTGGTGTTGTTCACGCCCGAAGGCGACGAAAAGCGCATCGGCTCATTTATGAACATGTCGTACATATGCGACGACATCGACAAGACGTATGCCGAGCTCAAGAAACGTGGAGTTGAATTTGAAGGCCCGCCCCAAACACAACCGTGGGGCAGGTACACGATGTTTAAAGACAGCGAAGGCAACCGGTTTGTTCTTGGATCAGCGTGAAAGCGCCGTGGCCCGTCGTCAGTGCCGACTGATAAATTGCCCGCAAAACGTCCAACCTCTCACCCTCAGTTGTATCTCGGCTGCAACCCGCAACGCTCGACCGCTACCTCGCGGCTCTACCGGCCATGTTGCGCTCCACCGAGTACTCCATTCTCTCACCTCGTGAAGGGGAGAGTTGGGCGGAAGTCGCGTCTTCTTCGGATACAGCGTCACCCCAGTTTTCGCCTTCTCTGGCGCAGAGGAGAGGGTAGGATGAGGAGTCGCATTAAATGGAATGCATAAGAGTCACGACATTGCTGTCATGACTATAAGCTGGACGAAAAACTCGGCGCGCCCGGCGGCCGCGCCCTACCTCTTGCCGGCGCGGGTGTAATTGATTTCCATGGTTTTCACTTCCTGCCCGCCACGGTTTTCGTACCACTCGAAGGTGTGGTGGTCCTTATCGGTGACCTTAATGACTTCGCGGATCTGCTGCTTCATACCGGGAATGGCTTCGACCTCGCTGGTGTAGGTGAAGGTTTTGGTCGTGGGATCGTAAGTGCCTTCGGAGAACATGATGCCAGTACCCATGTTATCGACCCAGCTGCCCACGAATTTCTTTTTCACATTGTCGTAGCCGTCGATTCCATGCCCTTTGAACGTCATCTCCTTTTTCTTACCGTCGGGTCCGGGCATTTCCATCTTGCCGGTTACGTCGAGCGTGGAGTAACGGCCGTCCATCATCGATTTCCTGACGGCAGTGCCCTTTGATTCCTCCGGTTTGGCGTTCGGATCGGGGTTCATCCAGAACTTGATGGTGTAAGTCCAGTTGCCGTCGAGGTCGGCGAGGAGCTTGTGGTTTTCATTCAATTTCGCCAGCTCCATCATTTGCTTCATCATCTCCTGCGGATTCTGTTCACCGCCTGGAGCTGCCGATTGGGCCGCACTCTGGCTGGATGTACCTGCGGGAGACGTCGACGTTGTTTGCGCAAATGATGGAATTGCGATCAAGGTCGCTAACAGAATTGTAGTCAGTGGGATAGATATTTTCATTGCCGGATTCTGCCAATGCCAGGTAACAAGCGACAAGCGCGAAAATCCAAAAAGTTTGTTTGGCGAAGCGTGCACTGGCTACAATCGCGTCGCCTGCCGGGCAAGGTGCAATCTGCTGACCCGCCTTCGCGGAAGCTTCGGCGCGGCGAGCACAGCTACCGCTACAGTTCCCTGAGACCGACTGTCACAAGCAAGGTGGACATTCGCGCGCCCGATCCCTCCGGCCTAATATTCTGGAATGAAACGAGAAAGCCCTACGATTGAAATCTGTCCCGGGATTACGCGCCGCACGGTCGCGCATGGCAAAAACATGTATCAGATGATGGCCACGCTCGCGGCCGGGAGTAGCATGCCTGCGCACTCGCATCCGCAGGAGCAGATCGTTCACATCCTCGAGGGTCAGATGCGACTCATCGTTGATGGCGTGCCGCACGAGCTTTCAACGGGCGATTCTTTTTATCTAGCGAGTAACGTTCCGCACGGCGTGGAAACACTGTTACCGACGCGTGTGCTCGATACCTTCAGTCCGCCGCGGAACGACTATTTGGCGATTGACGAAAAAGTTCGTCACGGCGCGTTGTAGTTGTTCGAGCGAAATTAGTTCCGCACGGCAGCCTTGGCGCGCGCGCGCTGGTCGCAGTCAGCGCGCAAAGCCTTCATCTCAGCGCGCAGAATGACCATTCGCGCGGCGACGCCTTTGTATTTCTTGGTGACTCCGGTCACTGTCCGGTTGACCGCGCCCTGGTTGACAAGACCCTGAAGCTTTTCATAAGCACGCAAGCGCAGCATTTCTTCGCCGCCGCTGGCTGCGTTTCGCTCCCGCAGATTGAGCAAGACAATTTCGAATAACGGCTTGAATTCGAAAGAGGCCTTCGACGAAAGCACAGCGACCAACTCTTCGGTAAGGTTGTCTGGCGCACGACGTACGAAAGAGATACCAGATCGTTTAGACATCTAAGAGTATAGCACCGATCCGGGAAATAGCGACGGAGGCCGCCCGGCCGCAGGGGGCATCCACAATTCGCAGATTTTCGGCACCTAATTCAAGGCCAGGTAGATCAGAAAGCCAGGGGATCTTACTTCCTCGCATCAATAAAGATTTCCCAGCGTTTTACGCTTTCCAGTTTCAGGATGCCGTGCTCGGCCCACGGGTCGTTCTTCAGTTTCTCTCGCACTTCATTTTCATCTTCAGCATTGAGGATCAATAAAGAGCCGCCTTCATCGACCAAAGGGCCGCCCATCAAAATGAACCCGTCATCGACGAGTTGATCGATGAACTTTGCGTGCTCGTCCCAAAACGGCTGATCACGCGTGCCCTTAGAGAAATCGCGATTAGGACCGGCGGAAGAAATCGCCAGAAATGTTTTCTTCATTAGAAACGAACTTCAAATGTCCACGCTTGCGACGTCAACCTTTCGGCTCGTCCGCGATCCGCAGCACCACTTTTCCACGTGTGTGATGGGTTGCGGCCTGTTGTTGCGCCGCGATCGCTTCGCTCAGCGGCAGGACCCGCGTCACCATTGGTTTGATTTTCCCAGTATCAATCAGTTGCGCGATCTCTGCTAGGTCGTCGGCATCGGGGTGAGCAGAGATACCTGCGCCGCGAATCCCGCGCTTCTTGAGCTCGACTGGATCGGGACGAGCGACTAACGACAGGACAATGCCGTCTTTCTTCACCACGTCGTAAGAGCGCGCGAGCGTTTCTTTGCCCACGGGATCGAGCACAACGTCCACGTCTTTCGCGACATCTTCGAACTTTGTCTTCGTATAATCCACGGCTACGTCTGCGCCGAGTTGCTTCAGGAGGTCCTGGTTTGCCGTCGAGGCGGTCGCTATGACGCGTGCCCCGCGCGCTTTTGCGATCTGGATCGCGAAGCTTCCCACGCCGCCTGAGCCGCCATGAATGAGAACGGCTTGTCCCGGCTGCAGTTTGGCCACGTCCACCAAAGCCTGCCATGCAGTCAAGGCGCCCATCGGTACCGCGGCTGCTTCCACGAATTTGAGAGACTTGGGTTTCGCGGCCACTTCCCATTCTTTTACCGTGACATAATCCGCCCAGCCACCTCCGAAAGTTGGATAACCGTAAACTGCGTCGCCTACTTTGAGCTTCGTAATATTGGTGCCCGTCTTCTCGATGACACCTGCGATGTCGTAGCCCGGGATCAATGGGAGGTGCGTTCCAAATTCCCGCGCATATTTGCCGCTGAGCGTGAGCGGGTCAGCTGGATTGACACTGCTCGCGATCACACGCACGAGAACTTCGTCTTCGTTCGGCTCTGGCCGTCGGGCCTCCTCAAATTTTAGGACTTCGGGCGCACCGTACTCGTGCGCGACCACGGCCTTCATCATTGGCTTTTCCTCGCCGCACGCGAAGTACACCAACAACAGTGACGCGGTCGCAACGCCTATGATTAAAGATATGTGCCGGGACCTTTGCACAGCAGAACTTCGCGTGTGATCCCGCGAGGCGCGAATCCGAAATTGTGTTCCGTATTTTCAGTACGGAACCAGTTCTTCAGCTTTCGATTGAAGCCGGCTGGGCTGAGTGCACAGTAATCACACAAGTTGAAAACCGCACCCGCAGCCCGGAATTCCAGTGCGAGGAGAATGATTGTCGTCCTCGCTGTGACGATAACAGTCTGCCTGGTTTCGCTGATAATCGCGGGGGCCGCCAGCTTGATTTCGCTGGCTGACAGAATCCATCCGGTCGCTGGCACAATCGTATTCTGGGCTATTTGCCTGGCTGCTGGATGTTTCGCGCTGTACTGCGCGATTGCATACGGCAAACTTCCTCCTGCTCTTCTCCCGCCCGAGGAGAATTCCGGCCCGAACTACGACGCCTTTTTGCACGCTCTGCGTATTCGACTCGCCGCCAATCCGCGGACACGAGATCTGCCGCTCGTCAGCAAGGAAGAGATCGAAAAGGCAATTGGGCATTTGTCAGTACAAGCGGATTCAGTCGTCCGCAGAACAGCAAGCACGGTATTCCTTAGCACAGCGCTGATGCAAAACGGACGGCTGGACGGGCTGATCGTGCTCTTCACTCAAATTCAAATGGTCGGACGCATCGCCCGCATTTACGTGCAGCGCCCTTCACCTCGCGAATTAGTGCGACTGTATGCCAATGTAGCTGGCACCGCTTTCGTCGCGAGCGGGATGGAGTCGCTCGACCTTGGAGAAATGGTCGCACCGCTTGCCGTCTCCGTGGTGCCCGCGCTCAAAGGCGGAATTCCAGGCTTGAGCGGCATCTCAGCGCTCCTGGTGAAATGTGTTTCCAACGGCGCTGCCAACGCGTTCCTGACATTGCGCGTGGGAGAAGTTGCGCGGCGCTATTGTGAACTTACTTCAAAATGTCCGCCTGAACTCATCCGCAAATCCGCTACAGCTGCGGCAGTCCAGCATCTTGGTCGAATCGTACGCGAAAATGGCGCGCTGGTTGTGAGGAAGATTTGGGCAAGCACTGGACGTGCGCTTATCGATAGCGGCGTATCGAAAGCCGAGGATATTGCAGGCGCGACACGCGACCTTTTTGACAAGATTTCACCCTGGCGAGTTAAAGAAGAAGATCCGGCAAGCCGTTTCTAAAGATCATACGCTCACGCCCGCTTGCCTAATATGTCTGATTTTTTGCGCAGAAAACTGCAGCGCCTAAGGGAGAATGAGCCATGTCAGTTTCATCCGAGAAGCTTATTTTCTTTTGCGTGATCGCCTTCATTTCCGTCGGCTCGATGCGAGCACGCGCGGAATCGAACATGGGATCGTCGCGCATGGTGGAAGTTGGCGATGGCGTCTCCTTGCGCGTCATTGCAGCGGGGAAGCCGGGCGACGGACCTGCGCTAGTTTTTATTCCGGGCTGGAGCACAGGCGCGGATATTTGGTGGCATCAAATCGACACATTCGCAAAAACGCACCAGGTCATTGCGTTCGATCCTCGCTCTGAGGGCGAATCGACGAAGACGACGAGCGGTAATACACCGGAAACTCGGGCGCAGGATTTACACGCGTTGCTGGAACGCCTGGGCATGCGACGTCCAATTGTCATTGGATGGTCGCAAGGCGTTCAGGATGTTGCGGCTTATGTTGAGCGTTACGGCACCAAAGAGCTCGCGGGAATTGTGCTGGTAGATGCAGCCGTCTCAGATGGTGCTGACGGCATGGCTGCGCGCCCCCAGGAAACGGCGGAGCAATTCAAAATGTTTGCCGTTTATCAAGCGCATCAGCCGGAATATTTAGGCGGCATGATGCGAGCAATCATCAGCAAACCGCAGAGCGACGACGCGATCAAAAGGCTGGTCAGCACCGGGATGAAAACGCCGCCTGACGTTGGCGTCGGCATGCTCGTTGCCGACATGTTTGGTGTGAATCGGACACCAGCAGTTAAGAAGATTGATTGTCCAACGTTGATTATCGCTTCGGCTAAATCGGATGAGCTGGCTCGCCAGCAGACGGCTGCGAATCAGATTCCCCATGCCCGTTTTGAAAAAATCGAAGATGCATCGCATGCGGTCTTCGTTGATCAGCCGGATCGCTTCGATGAGTTGGTGACGAGTTTTGTAGCCGAGCTCGCGACGACAACGGCGCACAATTAGAGGCTGCGTCGAACCGGATCGGCGCGCCCTCGCCGCAGCGAGCAGGCAATGTCGCGCCCTACCCTTCGGCTGCGAGCGTCTGACATTTTTTTAAATCGAGTTTGCCCGAAGCAAGGACTGGAATCGCTTCAACGCGCTGGATCTGTTTCGGAATCCACAAGTTTGGCACACCCGCTTCGTGAAGCTTGCTGCGCAGCTCCGCGAGATCGATATCAACTGCACTTAGCAGGACGAGCGCTTCGCCTTTGACCTCGTCCTGCACCCCCATGACGGCTAGCGGACGTTCGTCTCTTCCAGATAAACCAAGGAGATCGACAATCTTACTTTCGATTGTTTCGTGCGGCACCATCTCGCCGCCGATCTTTGAAAAGCGCGACAGGCGCCCTTCGATATAAAGAAAACCGTCCTCGTCGAACCGGCCGATGTCTCCCGTCTTCAACCAGCCATCATGGAGGACTTCGGCGGTTTGCTTGGGATCGTGCAGATAACCTTCGAAAATGTTCGGCCCGCGCAGCCAAAGCATTCCTGTGTCGTACAATGAAAGTTTTACATCCGTCTCCGGTTCGCGAATTTCCGCGGCTATTCCGGGCGCCAATCTGCCAACCGATCCCAAACGGCTGGATGATTGTACGTGTTCGCCAGGCTTTTTCGGTTCTGGATCGGGGAGATTCGTGCTGACCACCGGCGCGGTCTCGGTAAGCCCGTAGCCTTCGAACACTGTTTTGTGAAAGCGTTCTTCAAAATGGCTGGCAAGATCGAGCGGCAACTTTTCGGCGCCAGTGATAATTAGCCGCAAGCTGCAGATTTGGTGCGGCTCGGCTTTACGGAGGTACATGCGCAGAAAGGTGGGCGTCACCAGCAGGAACGTGAGTTTGTATTGCTCGATCAACGCCGCGTTCTTCGCCGCTTCCAGTGGATTGGGATAGGTGACAATTCGCACACCTTCGATGAGGGGATACCAGAGCGTGACGGTCGATCCGAAGGTGTGAAAGAACGGCAGCGACGCGAGGATGGCGTCGGTCTCTTGTGCATCCAGCAGTTGCCGAAACTGCGAGACATTTCCGACAACGTTACCGTGACTGATCACAACTCCCTTTGGTTCTCCGGTTGTTCCGCTCGTAAACAGCAAGACTGCTTCGCGGTGGCCGCCTTCCTTTGGAACTTGCAAGAAACGCAAAAGCAAACGTGCCGGAACTACGACCGACATAATCCACCAGAAAACGATCTGGCGTTTCATTCGCGGCATCAGTTCGTCCAATTTCAAAACGCGCTCCGGCCAGGGAAAATCTTTGAGTCGTTCCATGAATTGCGTTGCTGAAATTGCGACCCGCAAATTGGCGCGCCTGCAGCACGATTCATTCGCAGCGCGTCCCACCGTGAAATTGAGGTCCACCGGAACCTTGTTCGCCAGCGTCACAGCCAGGTTCGCCACCATCGATGCTTTGCTGGCAGGCAAAACGATGGCGATTCGTTCGTCGGAAAATTCCTTCCGAAGATAGCGACTCAATGCCGCTGCCGCACCGAGCAGTTTTGCCCGGCTCAGCTCGCTATGATCGGTCCCGTCGATTACCGCCGTTGCGAACCGTCTGCGCTTCAGTCCCCGCACACATTCTTCGGCAAGATGTCGGTCCAATGACGGTCGACGGCTAAAACAAAATTCGCCGAGCTTGAGCAATTCCTCGCGGACTGTCGCATTGTCGGCGGACTCGGCTTTGAGCGGTTTGCCAAAGGCGATTGTTACGGGGTACGGGATGCGCTTTGGAAATTTCCTGAAAAATCGTCCGCCCTGGAACGAAAAGATCGAGCCCCAGAGTTGATCGAGCCAAACCGGAACAACCTGCGCATTAGCGTGGCGCGCGATCAATTCGTAGCCGCGTTGCAAGCGCAACAGGACCCCCGTGCGTTCCAATTGTCCCTCGGGAAAAAGACAGACGATCTCTCCTTTAGCAATTTTTTCCGCCGCGGCGCGAATGGCGGAATGCGAATGTCGAATATTGATCGGAATGCAACCGAGCATGCGCAGAATCGGGTGCAAAACCGCGTTGCGATAGTACTCCTGGTCGATGACGTACCGAATCGGCCGCGAGCAAGCGAGCTGCAGAAGGATGGCGTCAATCCAGGTGATGTGGTTAGGCAAAAGTAAAAAACCGCCTGCTGGAATGTTTTCCAAACCCAGCGCAGTGACCCGATAAAAGCAACGCACCAGCAGCCGGCCAAAAAAATAGAGCGCGCGTTCAGCGGCGGACATGGAAGGTATCGTTTATCATTTACAATCGGCGCCTGGCAAATTGCAATCGGCAACTGCGATGCAACCCATTGGGAAAAAAACGATGAGCGGTACGCGTACCGCGCTCTTTCTGCTCCTGGCCATCAATCTTTTCAATTACATCGATCGGCAAGTTCTGGCCGCGCTCGAGCCTGATATTCGCGCGACTTTTTTTGCACCTGGCGACGTAAACGCCATGACGAAGACCGGTCTGCTCGGCGATGCGTTCTTCGTAACGTATATGATTAGCGCCCCAATTCTCGGTTTGCTCGCCGATCGGATCTCGCGCTGGCTCATCATTGGCTCGGCGGTGATATTGTGGAGTCTGGCCAGCGGTGCCTCAGGTTTGGCAGCGACGTTCGCCATTCTCTTTGCGACTCGCATTTGCGTTGGAATTGGCGAAGGCGGCTATGGCCCGGCCGCACCAACAATCTTGTCCGATCTTTTTCCGATCGAAACACGGGGCCGGGTCATGGCGATTTTTTGCGCGGCGATTCCAGTCGGCAGCGCCCTTGGTTATGTGATCGGTGGATTGATCGGTGCTCACTTCGGCTGGCGCTGGGCATTTTATCTCGTTGCCCCGCCGGGATTGCTGCTGGGCCTTCTGTGCTTCTGGCAACGCGACCCGCGTGTCACTGCGGATCGTCTGGTACAAAAGTTATCGCGCCGCGGAATTCGTGACTACCTGGACTTGTTCCGCACTCGTTCCTATCTGATCAACTGCATCGCGATGACATTGATGACTTTTGTCGTGGGTGGTTTGGGCTTCTGGGTCCCGGCATATCTGCGTTATCGCAACCAAAGTCCGGACGTAGGCATGACGATCTTTGGCTTGATCACAGTCGTCGCAGGCCTGGTCTCGACACTTCTGGGAGGCGTCATCGCCGACAGATTGCGTTCGCGTTTCGCTGGTTCCTATTTCTGGGTCTCGGGAATCGGAATGCTGGTCGCGTGTCCCATTTTCATCGTGACCCTTTACATTCCGTTTCCAGCGGCGTGGATCACCATGTTCTTCGCGATCTTTTTCCTGTTTCTAAACACCGGTCCTTCAAACACGGCTCTTGCGAACGTTTCCCTGCCTGCGGTACGCGCGACAGCGTTTGCCGCAAACATTTTGGTCATCCATGCCTTGGGCGACGTGCAGGCATTCTGGCTCCTTGGGTATATCGGCGGTCACACGAATATGCACGTGGCTTTTCTGTTCGTGTCCGGAAT
>JBKPLM010000125.1:0-5673 GCA_046731655.1 Verrucomicrobiota bacterium
TCCTGTCAACGCAGAGCATCGCGATGTAATTCCCGAACCTTTCTCATCGGTGCCGACACTTCACGCGCCCCCTGATGACCTTGAGAATTTTGGAACTGTCACAGCAACCCTGGAGTCAGAGGCAATCCGGATCAACGGACGGACCCAGGAGAGCGCTGCCTTTCAATTTCCAATCGAAGCGCAACCGCTGACGGCGTTATTGACTTTTGAAATCGCCAACCCTCGAATTGATGCTCCACCGGAAATTTATCTCAACGGACAGGACATTGGGCCGGCTTCCCTGACGTTGCCAGACTTGGCCGATCCGGCTTACCGCGGCGAAGTCGAACGGCTCTCTACGCAGATGCATTTCAACTATACTGGATGGCTGCGCGCTCAGAAGATTGTGCCGGCGGCGAGCTTGAAAGTAGGCACGAACGACTTGGCCGTTGTCAATGGCACGGACACCGCAGCTTCGGCAATCCGAGCCACGCAGATTCAGTTAAAATATATCTGGGACAAGTCGGATTATCTATTGCGCACCGGGCACTAGAAATTCCTAAAGAGCAAGGTAGTGTTACCGCGCACAGAATGGGAGGGGTAGCTCCTTTATCGAGATGAGAATGAAAAGAACACAACAGGGCTTCACGCTGCTCGAGATCATGCTCGTGGTGAGCATTATCGTGATCATATTGGGAGTGGCGATTTCAAAACTTGGCAACACGACTGCCATCGCAAAAGCGATGCGCGTTCAAGCTGACGTCCAGGCAATCAAAACACAATTGCAACTGTATGAAAGCATGAACGGCTTTTATCCAACAACCGAGCAAGGCCTGCAAGCGTTGGTAACCCAGCCGGACAAGGACCCGAGACCAGCCCGGTGGTATCAGTTATTCAAAGAACTGCCAAAAGATCCCTGGGGAAACGATTACATCTATCACTGCCCCGGTCTCAAAAGCCCAAGTGGCTATGACCTGTATTCCGCAGGACCTGATCGGCAGACTGACACTGCTGACGACGATTGGGGCGGCGGTTAGCCGGGGCCCGAAGTTTTTAATCCTAATTCCTGGCACCCGGTGACTTCGAGGCGCCCCTCGGGTTCCGTTGAATTAAACCCCGCGAATGGGGGGATCGAGGCTCCCGTGCAGGCGGAACCAACTGTTGCATCTCGGCAGGCAACCCACCCGGTAATTTCGGCGAGGCTACATTAGGAGCAGGGATGTTAGGCGCGGGGGGCGTGAGCGTTCTTGCACCTAGCGTGGCGTTGGGCGCAGACTGCTGCAAGAGCGCCTGGTTAAATGTGACCGTCGCAAAATTTCCGTCCTTGCTAATTGTCACCTTGGTGGCGCCCACGCGCTCCGACCATTCAATATTGGCGATACTGTACCCGTCCACAGGTGCTTTGGTGGTAAGGTATTTCTTAAAATTGTGATCGGAACTTGAAGCGAGCGTTACCAAATCGCCATCGGGTGACCGGGCGGCATTGGCCACGTAAAGGTCTTTTGCAAAATCGGGCGTCGCAGCGGGCGCTGCCACTGCCGTTGCGATCGCAAACGGCGAATTGTCCACCATCTTTGAGTAACGATCGTAATCGAACTGCGGTGGCAGAACATCCTCGGCCTGCACGCACATCACTCCGAGCAGAGTGGCGGCTGATATTAGTGGAAGTGAATTTTTCATATACGGACTGGGTAATATTACTTTGTCCGTTGCGCCGGCGCAAACCAGCGGGCGATTTTAAACTTGCCGCGCATCATGGTTGGATCGCTGCCGTCAATCGCCAGATTAACATTCTCAAACACGATGAAGGCATCCGGTCGCTGCACGTCATAAAGAAAATGAACCAAGGGTGGCCAAGGGCTCTTTGTTTCAATGGAAGCAAAAACGGTCTGATGATATGGCGTTGTTTCCCCGGAACCGATCGCGGGATTTTCGACCAAGACATTATATTTGCCGGCTACCTCCTTTAACTGATCAAGTAGCGCGGAGGCTTCTGCTGGATCTTTGAGAGTTGGTTGATGTTGCCGGATCCATTCCTCGCGTTTTGTCCACAGGTCTCGTTCTTTCACGTAAAGTTTCTGCTCGGCTAACGTTGCCCTGCGTGCCGCGATTTGCTTTTGTGCGCTCGCGAGCGCGCCGAAAATCCAGTCCAAAATGAAAAGGTTCAGTAACACAAACACTGTGCCGGCCGCCAACCAAGCGAGCACACGCTCGCGCGGATTCATCCGCTGATACCAGGCCGGCATCATCGCGGTTTCCCCTCCAATCGGAACTGTGCATGGTCGTTTGGCAGAATCCGAGGCGCAGCCATGTCGAATTGAAAGACTCGCAGATCCGGATTCTTCTTAATCTTCTCAATGAACTGATAGGCGAGAGCAGCTGTATTTGCTTCGCCATCAACGGAAATCTGCCGTGCCGATTGGTTGTACGCCGTAATCCGCACCTCGGGTGATGGCAAACTTTCGTAAAGATGCAGCAGGATTTCGACCGGATAGTAACGCGCGTCGATCGCCGGAGCCAGTGCCTTCCAGTTCGCCTCCGTCGCCCGGACGAACTGCGTCCCAGGAGCGTCGTGGGCAATGCGTCGATCAAAGCTTCCGATTTGAAATCGCAGCAAGCCCAGATACGCGAACAAAAGAAAAACAAGCGCGACATAAGCGCCACCTATCAACACCAGTCGCTTTCGCCATTCTGCCTGCCTGATCACGCGTGAGCGACGGCGGCGCCAGCTTTCTGGAAGCAGATTCAGTTTAACTGCGGCGGGGGGCAGCTCGATCCCGACTATCTCAGTGGGGCTGGCAAGGATTCCCTCCACCGCGTCCCGCATCTGGTAGCAGCTTTCATCCAACAACACATTTGGAAAGGAAGCATTGATGCCCTGTAGCTCGGCACTCATTCGCAACTGCGGCAACTCAAGTTGGAGCTGTTCCCCGTTGCCATTCTCAAACACTCGCGCCAGGCTTAGTTTGCCGTTTTCTGTCATGGCGTAAACCAGCATCTCGCCCTCGGGATAAATAAGAAGGGCGTTTCCCTTGGGCGCATGGGTGCTGGCGCGCTGCGCGGCATAAACGGTGACCTGTCGTGGGATGAAACCGCGATCCAGCAAAGGAGCAGCAATCTCGGCAAGCTGTTCGTTCCTGATCGCCACCGCCGAGACCACGCTTTCGTTTTCGTCTTGCTCGATCACTTCGAAATCGGTGGTCACCTCTTCGGCGGAAAATGGCAACACCTTCTCGACCTGGATCCGGATCATTTCCGGAAACTCTGCCGGATCGACGCTCGGCAGGCGAAATCGTTGGGCGAGCACTGCGGCAACGGGCAAACCGAGAACAAAATCGTCGGTCGCTGAAAGCAACGGCACAGCTTCCGCCAGCGTCTGCAGCTTGCGTACGTTCCACGAGCCGTTCTGGCCGGCGGGGCCCGCAGCAGCTTCGTGCGGCGACGCGACCGTCGATGAACGCAGAAAATTCCATCCGTGCGCCGTGGGAATTATGAAAATGGATGGCATCCCTGTCTCGATATCAAAGCTCCTTCCAACTGATCACCCGAGGACCGCCGCCTACGCCTCCTGATACTATCATCTGAACAGTGCGCGTAACGTCACCTGATTTTCCTACGCTTGTAATGCGAAAAACCTTGGTGCTTTTGGGTTGTGGAATAGTTAGACCTAGATTTTGCGGAAGTTGCCCGCCCCGGAAGCCAAGTGTAGTAAGGGCTGTTGGAAGATCAAGCTGCGGGTCATCGATTGTTCCGTCGATCCCGTCCTGGCCACGCCGCAGTTGAAGGAATGCATCGACCCTATCATCTCCTATACCTCCGAGAGCACCTAAAAACGCGCGCACGACGTCGCGCGAGGCCCACCCAAGGTCAATTGCCCCGTTGCAATTAGTAAGCGTGAAATCTTCGTCCCAATGCGGCTTCGAAGTAAATTCAGCCCACCCACAGATTTTTTTTAGGTCATCCACCGAAGTCAGTGCCGCGTGCGCTGGTTGATAATCATCGCTCTCCGGGCACGCGTTCAGGCGATGAAGCCCCGGTGGCGACATCCAGTCGAGCAAAGAATCTACCATGGTATCAACGTCATTCAGCTCTACCCCTTTGAGACCGAGATATTGGCGCAGAATTTCCTTAAGCGGGATGTTTTCGACTCCTCCGGGCGCGAGCAGGTTCAAATTCAATCGGCCACACTCGCCAATCATTTGGACATCGTAACCTTCCTGATTGCCCATTTGTCTGTGCAGATTCGGTGAGCTCGGCGCGGCGTCTGGGCGCAATGCAACTTCCGCCAGCGCGACATCAGCGCCCGACGACGCCATCGCTTCAGCGTCCAAAACGCGGCTTGCAATGCCCGAAACCACAAGGCGTGAATTAATATCGAGAGCCCATGAAATAATCATCGCGCTGAGCAGGAAAAGCGCCCAAAGCGCAAGCATCAGCGCCGCGCCACTACGCGATTTCGAATTCAAAGAAGACGTCTTCATTGGCTTTTAAAAGGCGTTCGCGCAAGCGGAATAACCGCCTCCCACGGCACTGGCGAATCAGAGCGCCCCAAGGTTATCTTGATCAGCGACGGCGGCGTCGTCCCGCCGGGCCACCGATCTACCCAGGGGTTCGTGCCGAATCTCGGGTTGAAATAACTGATCTGGAGGCTGTTCACATTCTTAATTAATGGCACCCACGTCTCGCGTCCCTCGCCGGTACCGTCCTTCGGTTTTCGCAAAAGCCCGAGATCAAGCCGATCGCTCTTTTCGTTTTCGGGTTGCAACCGTAGAACAACCTTAAACTCGCCCGGCGCGTAGCGGGTAAGCAGTCCAGGCCCGGCGCTGCCAAACCAACCTATCACATCGCGCTCGCGATCGTTTACCTTAAACGGTTCTCCAGTGAGTCTGGCCCGCTGGGGGCTCAAGCTTTGCCACTCGGTTGTCAGAAGGTCGCGCAGCCCGTCGTACTGCGCATCCGCCGCGGCCGTATCGGATGACAGACGTAGCGCCGTCATGTTCGCTTGCACAAATCGAAAAATCGCCAGCGACATCAACCCGAGGATTCCCACTGCAAGCATGATCTCAAGCAGCGTAAAACCCCGACCGCGCCGATCCGCCGGTTCGCCGATTCGCTGATTCATTTCCTTACCTGGGCCGGTAAACATAAAACTGGATCTGTTTTGACTGGTGAATACTCCCCCGCTGCCATTGAGCAGTTAGAGTGACAAGATAGATCCCGTTAAGAAGGGTGTTGTCGGGTTCAGTCAGTTCGGTTGCTGCGGTTTTTTGGACGACCTTTATGGCTCCGTAAGTGCTGTTGACTTTGAATTCCTTGGCATCATCGGGAATGCCTTGCGCGGCCTGAATTTCTGCCATTTGATTCGACAAGATCTGCCGGACGACGCCTTCTTCGGCGTTAATCGTGCTCGCATTGAGGCAATTCTCGACTGCGTGTCCAAGCGCGATGACCCCGAGCGCGAAAATCGTGATTCCAAGCAGAACCTCGTAGAGCGCAAACCCATTGAAGCGTTGAGGCATTGAAGCGTTGAAGCGCTTTGGCTTCGCCCGCTTTAACGAAGCATCATCGCACAGCATAGGTCGTAATCTCTGGCCGCCCCGTCAACGGCGAGTAATTCGCCGTCCATGAACCAGCGGGACCTTGAAAACGGACAGTCGCGGGTTCGCAGGTTCCCGATGGCCAGAAAATCCATTC
>JBKPLM010000126.1:0-27306 GCA_046731655.1 Verrucomicrobiota bacterium
GACAACAAGAGATCGCCAATCAAAGCAACGACGCTTTCGGTTATCATTGCGCGCTCGACGAACTCTATGGACTCGGCTTCAATTATTACAAGCAACTCGAGCACGATGTAAACGCAGTAACGCTCGAGGATATTAAGAAGGTGGCTGCGAAATATTTTCGCGATCAACCGTATGTTTTGGCAACGGTGCGACCCCCGGAAGGTTCCGCAGCTGCGAAACAGAAATGAACCATGGCTGAAGTCCAAAAAACCACACTGAGCGGCGAGCTGTCTCAGCGCTTCATCGAATTCGTCGTGATGCACGCGCAAAACGCAGCGCTGTTTCTTGGCCAGATTCCAAATCCAAAAACCGGACAGGGCGAAGTGAACCTGGATCTGGCCAGAATGTTCATCGATCAACTGGCGATGATTCAGGAAAAAACACGCGGCAACCTGACCAGTGAAGAAGCAAAAGTCTTGAGCAACGCTCTTTCCAATTTGCAAATTGCATACGTGGAAGTTGCGCGGGAACAGCCGCAAGGCGCTGCGCAAGAGCATCCGGATCAACCCGCACCCATGCAAGAACCGGCGGAGCAAACGCCGACAGACAAATCGGAACCATCAGCGCCGATTGGCTCGACCGAGCCCGAGGCAGAATCCCGGAAGAAATTCACCAAAAGCTATGGGCCATAGCTCGCTATTTGCTTTCCGGCCCTCCCCGCTCCCGCGGTTGCGGGGGAGGGAACCTCACAGCCGCGCTTGGGGCTCACGAGCCTCACGAATGCAATCAATCAGCTTGAGTGAGGTCCTTCACTCCGCTCAGGATAACCGCCGTACACACCTAGCGGCTGCTGGTGCGCGAAGTAGGGGTCGCGCTTGGACGGGATTTTGCTCTTGCGCTTTTGCGCACAGTGATCGTTCCCTGGCCTCGTGCGGGCGTCGGTGACGCTTCCGCGTATTTTTTGGTGGTTGGCCAGATCAAACGCCACGGTTGAGTTTTAATTGTCTCGCTGAATTGCTTAATGTTTTCGCCGGCGGGCCCGAGATCGGTAACGGCAACTTTTAGTTTTTCTGACGAGGTCCGAAGATTTTGGAGGGTGACCTCGATATTGTCGTTCTCCGTAAGACTGGTGCTGATTTTTTGGATGTTGGTGAGTGAATGCGAAAGAGCGCTGTCAGGAGCAGTCAGATCGACAAGGTGTTGGCCGAAGGTTTTAAACTGCCCGAGCGCAAGGGTCAGCTCGGAGTTCTCGTCGGTGAGACGGTTAATGTTTTGTGCGGTCTGCTGAAGGTCTTTCATCGTATTAGTCGCTTCGGTTGCGACCGGTTTGATGACTTCCACCATCTTTGCCGCGGCTTCGCCGAGGTCGGGGGTCCGTTCTCCCGCGAACATTTCGTCATCTTTCGCGCGCCCGGAGGCTTCGGTGCCTTGCGTGAAATCAATAGCCATGTCTCCCAGCAGGCCGAGCTGTATCATTCGCGCCCTGGCATCGCGGTAGACCTTGGCGCTTTTGTCCACCTGCACGTCAACACGCACCTCGAATCGCGGTTTGCCCGGCGTGGCTGATGCGTTTGGACGGGGATTTGCTTCAGGCGGATGAACTGCCGCCTCTGCTTCCTCGGCCTGTTTTTCTTCTTGCGGCGACACCGGGGAAAATAATTTCTGGACCTGTCCAATCTTGCGGCCGGCCAGCATTACCGGCGCGCCTTGCTTAAGTCCGGCCGCGTTATCGAAATAAATCTGGTAAGTCACCAGCGGCCGGAACAGCCCAGGCGCGCCGAGGAGAACCAGAAGGAAAGCGACTACCGCGATCGTGCCGATCACGAGCAGACCGGTCATGATTTCATTTCTTTGTAATTGCATCGAGGCTGCCTTCCAGAATTGGACCTTCAGTGCTTCCGCTCACAAACTGCGCGACCACCGGGTTTTTGGAGTGTTTGAATTTTTCAGGTTCGGCTTCTTCAATGATCTGTCCCTGATATAACATAGCCATTCGCGTGGCGATGCGAAAGGCGCTGTCCATTTCGTGCGTTGCGGTGATGGATGTGACCTTCGATTTTTCGCTGAGGCTGATAATCAACTCGTCGATCACCGAAGCGATGACCGGATCCAGTCCGGCCGAGGGTTCGTCCAATAAGATCAATTCGGGCTCGAGCACGAGCGCGCGTGCGAGCGCCACACGTTTTCGCATCCCGCCGCTCAGCTCTTCCGGCAACAAGTCTTTGGAATCCTCCATCCCCACGAGCTCGAGTTTTTCATCGACGATCTCATCGATCTCAGTGCGCGATTTGTCGGTGAGCTCTTCCAGCGGCAACGCAACGTTGTCGCGCACATTCCGTGAGCTGAGCAGCGCCGAATACTGATAGACCATGCCCATGTGTTGCCGTATCTGCTGAAGCTTCCGGCGGGACAACCGCGTGATTTCAAATTGCTTAAAAAAAATCGAGCCAGACTCGGGTCGGAGCGTGCCAAGAATCAATCGCAGAATGGTACTCTTACCACTGCCGCTCTGACCCATGATTACGAGACGTTCTTGCGGCTCAACTTTGAGTGAAACACAGTCGAGCACTTTCTTTTCCTCGAACTGCATGTGCACGTCGCGCAGTTCGACCATGTCGGGCGGGGTGCTCACGTCGGATAAAAGGTGGTGTAAACGACGTTGTAGAGCGTATCAAAGCCGATCACCGTCGTGATTGCGGTGACGACGCTTGACGTTGTCGAAGTGCCTACCCCAGCGGCGCCCCCTTTTACGGTCAGTCCGCGGTAGCAAGCGATCGCAGCGATGAGCAGACCGAACAAAAAGCTCTTCAAAATGCCGGTGATAATGTCGCGGATGAGCAATGAATCTTTCACCAGGTCGAGAAAATAGGGAAAAGTGATGCTGAAAAAGGCTTTGCAGATCAAGCTGCTCGCGAAGATGGCCGAGATGTTCGAAACCGTGGAGAGACATGGCATTAGCAGAAACAACGCCAGCATTCTTGGCGCAACCAGGAAACGCAACGGCCCGATGCCCATGGCTTCGATCGCTTCGACTTCTTCGGAGACCTGCATGGTGCCCAATTCCGCTGTGAACGCTGCGCCGATGCGGGCTGCGAGCATGATGCCGGTGATCAACGGTCCAAGCTCGCGTGTAAAAGCGATTGCAACCAGGCCTGGGATCAGCCGCTCAGTTCCGAAGCGTTGCAACTGGTAGCCGGTCAGCAACGCCATGGTAAGGCCGAGAAAAAAGGAAACCAATCCTACCAGCGGCACCGAATCGACGCCGGCGCGCTCAGTATGACGGAAAAAACTGGCGGCATGAAACGGCACGCGCCCCCTCTGGATGCGCTCGAACGCTTCTTCGAACGTGTTCACAATGAACCAGAACACACTGCCTACTTCCCGGAGAAATAAACGTGTGAGATGGCCGATTCCCTCGGCAATCACAACAGGCGGCGGTTCAGCGTTCGGCATGGACGAGAAGTTGCCTCACTTCGCGGTCGGGAAAAGAGCAAAGTATTAAGGCGTTTAAGATGTTAAACGGGTTACAAAGTCAAAACGGAGGCACGATTTAACGGTTTAACCGATAATGCTCCAGCCGAAAGTTTTCGACGCTCAGCCTGTGAACGTTAAAATCAGCAGACATTAAATGAGAGATTTAAAATTGTTTCGCAGAACAAATTGCTTCTTTTCTGTCGTGCTATTTAGTGCGAGGGCGCTGGCGGCGGCTCCAGAGCAATCACCTCCCGCGGGGGTTTTCAGCAAACGAAATCCGGATCATCAGCAAAATATGGAAACACAAAGAATCGCGCTCGCGATCCATGGCGGCGCTGGAACTATTGACCGCGGCGAGATGACACCGGAACGAGAAGGCGAATATCGCGCAGGATTGGTACGCGCGCTCACGGCTGGTTACGAAATTCTCAAGCGCGGCGGCTCGAGTCTCGACGCAACGGAGGCGGCGGTGCGCGTGCTCGAAGACGATCCGCATTTTAATGCGGGCAAAGGCTCAGTGTTCACAAGCGCCGGGACGAACGAGATGGACGCAGCGATCATGGACGGGAAAACGCTCGCTGCCGGCGCGGTTGCTTCGTTGAAGCACATCAAAAATCCCATCAGCCTCGCGCGCCTGGTGATGGAAAAATCCGGACACGTCATGATGGACAGCGAGGGCGCAGAAGCGTTCGCGAAGGAAAACGGGATTGAACTGGTGGACCAGAAATATTTTTTCACGCAGAAGCGTTGGGATGCTTTGCAGAAAATCAAGGCTGCTGAAAAGAGTCGCACTAGCGGCGCAGGGAAGGAGTTTCTGATTACCGATCAGGATCGGCATGGCACGGTGGGTGCAGTGGCGCTGGATCTAAGCGGCAATCTTGCCGCAGCAACTTCAACCGGCGGCACAACCAACAAGCGACCGGGACGCGTTGGCGATACGCCGGTCATCGGCGCGGGCACTTACGCAAACAATGCAACATGCGCTGTTTCTGCGACGGGCGACGGTGAATATTTTATTCGCGCAACGGTTGGGCGGGATGTCTCGGCGTTGATCGAATATCGCGGGATGTCTCTCAAGGACGCTGCACGGGCTGCTCTGGATAAGGTGGCGAAACTTGGCGGCACAGGTGGACTGATCGCAATCGATGGCCAAGGCAACGTGACGTTGCCGTTCAACACTGCTGGAATGTATCGCGGCTACGTCGATCCAAACGGCAAGTTTGTGATCGAAATCTATCGTTGAAGTGTTAAAGCGTTGAAGTGTTAAGACGCTTGAAATGGAGCCCTCTTCAACGGTTCAACTGTTTTAACGAACTCCCATGCTTCCGCCGTTTTCTGCCGTAATTCCCTGTTTCAATGAAGCGGCGCGCATCGGAGAAACGCTTCGCCTAACCCTCGATTATCTCACGGTCAACGCGCCGGAGAGTGAATTGATCGTGATAAACGACGGGTCGATCGATGCGACTGCGGCAATTGCGCGTGAAAGATTGAAAGATGCAAAGATCGAGACCCGCTTGCTCGAGAATTTTCCAAATCGCGGCAAAGGCGCCGCGGTCCGTTCCGGATTGCTTGCCGCGCGGAAACCGATTGGCCTGTTTTTCGACGCCGACCTTTCCACGCCGCTGGGAGAGACACCGAAATTGATCGAACCAATCGCAAATAACGAGATCGACATTGCGTTTGGGTCCCGTGCGCTGGATCGCGGATTGATCGGCATTCATCAACCGTGGCGGCGCGAGCAGGCCGGTCGGGCATTCAACTTGCTTGTGCGCCTTGCCACCGGTCTGCCGTTTTGGGATACCCAATGTGGGTTCAAGGCGTTTGGTCTCGCTGTCTGCCGTCCGATTCTGGAGGCCGCGTGCCTCGATGGCTTCGCTTTTGATGTCGAACTGCTTTATCTCGCGCAGGATGCCGGATTGCGAATTCGTGAAATTCCGGTGCGCTGGAATCACGCAGAGGGGAGCAAAGTTCAGTTTTTCAAGGACAGCCTGCGAATGTTACGCGAAGTGATCGCGCTAAGAACAAGAGCTAACGCGGTGTCATCCTGAACGGAGTGAAGAATCTCCCGCAAGCTGTTAGATCACGCTAGTTGGCTTGTGCTCCAAGCTCCGTGCGTGAGATCCCTCGCCGTCTGCGCGGCTCGGGATGACAAGGCGTCACGCTTTTCTTTCTAGCCGCGCCGCCTAAATTAAATCTCCCGCGGTTCGTGGTTTTGTTTTCATGCAGTCCTTCCAATTTCATCCTGCTGTCACACGGTGGTTCGAGCAAACCTTTGGATCCCCTACGGAGCCGCAACTGCGGGGCTGGCCGGCAATCCAATCCGGACGGCACGTGCTGATTTCTGCCCCCACAGGTTCAGGCAAAACACTGGCGGCATTTCTTGCTTCGCTCGACGCATTGTTCCGCGAAGGCACAAAGAGTGATTTGCCGGACGAAACGCAAGTCGTTTATGTCTCGCCGCTCAAAGCGTTGAGCAACGATATCCGGAAAAATCTGCAAGAGCCGCTCGCTGGAATTCGTGCGTTGCTGGGCGAAACGAATGGTCGCAAGATCGATGTGCGCGCCGAAGTTCGCACCGGCGATACAACTGCCGCGCAACGGCAGGCGCTGATAAAGAAGCCGCCGCACATTCTGGTCACCACGCCGGAATCTTTATATCTGCTGCTCACTTCCGAATCGGGGCGGCGCATGTTGACCACGACGCGGACGCTTATCATGGACGAGATTCACGCCGTGGTAGATGACCGGCGCGGCGCGCATCTCGCGTTGAGCATCGAGCGTTTGGCGGCGCTAACCAAATCCGCCTCAGCCGTGCCGGTTCAGCGCATCGGTTTGTCGGCAACACAAAAACCAATCGAAGAAGTTGCACGTTTCCTAGTCGGTGCGCATGCGGTGGACGGGGCCGGCAATCCGAATTGCGAAATCATCGACATCGGTCATCGCCGCGAATTGGATCTGGCGATTGAACTTCCGAAGTCGCCGCTTGAGGCGGTGATGTCGAATGAGATTTGGGAGGAAATCTACCATCGCCTCGCGGAGCTCATTCAGGCGCACAAGACCACTCTGGTTTTCGTGAATACGCGCCGGATGGCCGAACGCGTGACGCATCATTTAAGCGAACTGCTCGGCGCCGACGCTGTGACATCGCATCACGGAAGTCTTTCTGCAAAGCTCCGTTTGGACGCGGAAGATCGATTGAAGCGAGGCGAACTGAAAGCGCTCGTCGCTACGGCTTCGCTGGAGTTGGGGATTGATATCGGTTCGGTCGATCTCGTCTGCCAGCTCGGCACCACGCGATCCATTGCCAGCCTGCTGCAGCGTGTAGGGCGTGCCGAGCACAAGCGCGGTGGCCTGCCGAAAGGCCGCATCTTCCCGTTGAGCCGCGATGAGCTGGTCGAGTGCGCGGCATTACTCCGTTGTGTCCGTCGCGGCGAGCTTGATCGCCTCAGCATTCCCGAAAAACCACTGGATGTCCTCGCCCAGCAAATTATCGCCGCGGCTGCCGCCGAAGATTGGGATGAAAATGAGTTCTTAGACCTTGTCCGTTCGGCCTGGTCTTATCGAAATCTTACTCGGGAGGAATTTGGCGCCGTCGTGGAAATGCTCGCCGAAGGGTTCAGCACGAAGCGCGGCCGGCGCTCGGCGTTGATTCATCATGATGCGGTGAATCATCGGTTGCGTGGACGACGCAGTGCACGGCTCGTTGCTCTCACATCCGGCGGCGCAATTCCCGATAATGCAGATTATCGTGTGGTGCTCGATCCGTCGGAAACTTTCCTCGGTACCGTGAACGAGGATTTCGCAGTGGAAAGTTTGGCCGGCGATATTTTTCAGCTGGGCAACGCGTCATGGCGAATTCTGCGCATCACCTCCGGTATGGTTCGCGTCGAAGATGCAAAAGGCCAGCCGCCGGGAATTCCATTCTGGCTAGGCGAAGCTCCGGCGCGCACTTCGGAGTTGTCGAAAGCCGTATCCGATCTGCGAATGGAACTGGAAAATAGACTCGCTGGTGGACAAAACCCCTCCGAGTGGCTCGCGCAGGAAATGCACTTACCAGCTGACGCGGCTGAACAGTTGGGCGACTATTTCGCTGATACTTATCGGTCGCTTGGCGTAATTCCTTCGCAGCAAACTCTGGTGATAGAGCGCTTCTTCGATGAATCGGGCGGGATGCAGCTTGTTCTTCACTCGCCATTCGGCAATCGTATCAATCGCGCCTGGGGCCTCGCACTCCGAAAACGTTTTTGCCGCTCCTTCAATTTTGAGCTTCAGGCAGCGGCCACAGACGACGCGATCGTAATTTCGCTTGGTACACAGCATTCGTTTCCACTCGAAGAGGTTTTTCGTTATCTGAATTCCAAAACGGTGCGCGATCTTCTGGTCCAAGCTTTGCTCGACGCCCCAATGTTCACGATCCGCTGGCGCTGGAATGCGACGCGTTCACTTGCGGTACCCCGGTTTCGTGGCGGCGCAAAAATCGCCGCGCCACTGCAGCGCATGGAGTCGGAAAATCTTTTAGCGGCGGTTTTCCCGGATCAGCTTGCTTGTCTGGAACACATCGTGGGCGATCGCGAAATTCCGGACCATCCGCTGGTGAAGCAGACGATCGACGATTGTTTGACTGAAGCCATGGACATCGATGGGTTGGAAGATGTGTTACAGAAGATCGAACGAGGTGAGATTCGTTATATCGCGCGCGATTTGCCGGAACCCTCACCACTCGCGTCTGAGATTCTTAACGCGCGGCCGTATGCGTTTCTGGATAACGCGCCTCTGGAGGAACGCCGTACCCAGGCGGTTTACACTCGGCGCGCCTCGGAGCGCAACGGCAGCGATGGATTAGGCGTTCTCGATGCGGCAGCCATTGAGAAGGTACAAAAGGAGGCATGGCCTGAGGCAACGAATGCCGATGAATTGCACGACGCATTGATGTTGCTCGGCGTGACGACGGAGAAGGAGGTTCAGCGAACGTCGGACGTCGGGAGTGCGGAACAGTTCTTGTCGATACTCATAGCTGAAAACCGGGCGACTCGGCTAATTCTTCACGCGCAATGTCTGGATGACCGCGAGGTTTTGGAGTGCGGCGGTGCCTTGTCCGCCGCAGCCTTGGCGAAGGCGGATGCGTCGCATTCAAATGGCGGGCAAATTCCTGAAAAGCGCCACAGCAGTGGCGCACCCCAAAACGCTGCCGCGACCAGGACGTTCTGGATCGCAGCGGAACGGCTTCCGGTGATCCAAGCGATTTATCCCAACGCGCGTATTGAGCCTGAATTGATTGTTCCCGGCTCTGTGCGGGGAAAAACCTGGGAACGCGCCAACGCCATTCGCGAAGTCGTTCGTGGGCGGATGGAAGTTTGCGGACCGATCACTGTTGGTGAGCTGTCGGATACATTGATTTTGCCAGGCTCAGACATCGACGCGGCATTACTGGCGCTCGAAGCGGAAGGATTTGTGCTGCGCGGCAAGTTTCGCCCGCATGCAACGGACCAGGAATGGTGTGACCGTAGGTTACTCGCGCGAATTCATCGGCTGACGATCGACCGGTTGCGGGCGGAGATTCAGCCCGTCTCACCGCAGGATTTTTATCGCTTTCTCTTTGCGTGGCAGCGCGCGGATCGGGAGCATCGCACCGAAGGCCCTGAAGGCTTGCAATCTGTTCTCGAGCAGCTCGACGGATGCGAGCTGCCATTGGCCGCATGGGAATCCGCGGTCCTCGCGACACGTATTTCCGACTACGACCCCGAATGGCTCGATCGCCTCTGTTTTTCTGGCCGCATTGGTTGGGCACGCTTGAGCGCACCGCAAAATCCAAACACGCGGGCGAGCGCTCCGTTGCGAAGCAGCCCCATTGCGCTTTATCAACGCGAAAATCTCCGACATTGGTTAGCCCTGAGCCCCGCCGCTTCGGTGATGGAACTTTCTGTCACCGCCCGAACTCTGGTCGACACACTCGCAGATGGCGGAGCACTCTTCTTCAGCGAACTGGTGCGCCGCAGCGGGCTACTACCTTCTCAAGTTGAAGAAGCTTTGTCGCAACTTGCCGGACTCGGCCTGGTGACTTCGGACAGCTTCGATGGATTGCGAGCTCTTCTGGTGCCGTCAAATAAGCGTCCCACGTTTGGCCGTAACATTGGGAAACGGCGGCGCAAAACAAATCTTGCCAGCATCGAATTTGCCGGACGTTGGTCGCTGCTGAGAACTGGCATTGCCTCCCAACCGTCCGGGAACGGAGCGGAAAGTTCCATGCGCGACGCCGCCATCGAACAATTTGCGCGGGTGTTGCTGCATCGTTACGGCGTTGTATTTCGCCGTTTGCTCGAACGCGAGAATCTCCCAGCTACCTGGTACGAGCTGGGTCGAATTTATCGTCGCTGGGAGGCGCGCGGCGAGATTCGCGGCGGTTATTTTGTTGGGGGAATCGGCGGCGAACAATTCGCCTTGCCTGAGGCAATTGGCCTATTGCGTTCCATCCGCAAGGCATCGCCAAATGGCGAGCTGATCACGCTAAGCGCGGCGGATCCGCTAAATTTGCAAGGCGTTCTGACACCGGGAGCGCGAATTGCGGCGCTGACCGCAAATCGCGTTTTATTTTTGGACGGATTACCAATCGCTGCGCTGGAGGCAGGCGAGATTCGCAAGCTCGCCACGGCGAATCCGTCCGGCGGCGGACTCGCGGACGCGCCGCTGCCTGATTTGCAAATCGAGACGGCGCTTAAAGTCGGAAAACTGCGGCCGTCCTTACGACCGTATTATAAATAACCTCATTGTCATCCTGAGCGGAGCGAAGGATCTCACACCAACTGATTGAGCGCGCTAGTCAATTTGCGTGCTTCAAACTTCGATCGTGAGGTCCCTCGCCGCCTCTGCGGCTCGGGATGACAAGCCGAGCTACTTCTTAACGATCTCGGCGTTCTCGATCATGGCCATGCCGCCGCGCTCGGCCAGCTTGCCTTTCACGGTGATGTTCTTACCGCAGTATTCAGCGAGTTGATCGTTGATCGGCTTGTGTTCGCCGACAACGAGATAGGCTTTGCCCTCGCTCACGATACCGACTGGCCCACCACTTTTGATGCACTTCGCCCCGCAGGACTGACCATGTTTTTCGCCTACCGCGTTATGATCGACGTAGCACATCATATCGACTACTTCGCCGGTCACTTCTTTTGAAGCGGCTGTGTCGCTGCCATGCTCATGTTCCTGCGCGACGGCCAGCGGAGCAGCTGTCAGCGCAATCACGAGTGTCGAAGCGACTGCGATTCTAACAATCGCGTGTTTGTTTGTTGTTGAATTAAACATGAAACAAATGTCGGCTGCTTGATGCGCTGGTCAACGCGCGGACTAATCGAGAGGACATTCCTTTCGGTGCCCTCGGCGAGCGCGCCCTACCTTTGTGTCTCAATAAGGTTGGCGAACTGATCGAAGAAGTACGATGCATCATGCGGGCCAGGGGCGGCTTCGGGATGATATTGCACGCTGAAGATCGGCAGTTCCTTGTGCCGCATTCCCTCCACGGTGCCGTCGTTCAAATTTATGTGCGTTACTTCCACATTTGACGGCAGGGACTTCGGATCGACGGCAAAACCGTGATTTTGCGCGGTGATTGCCACCTTGCCGCTACTCAGATCTTTGACCGGTTGGTTCGCGCCATGATGTCCAAATTTCAATTTGTAAGTCGATCCACCGAATGCGAACGCAAGAATCTGATGGCCGAGGCAAATTCCGAAAATGGGTTTCTTGCCCATCAAATCGCGCGTTGCCTCGTGTGTATACTCAAGGGCCGCGGGATCTCCGGGGCCGTTGGAAAGAAAAACGCCGTCCGGATTTAGCGCGAGCACGTCTGCGGCGGTTGTGTTCGCTGGCACAACCGTGACGCGAAAACCTTTCTGCCGCAGAAGCCGCAGAATATTTTCTTTGATTCCATAATCGTAGGCGACGATGCGAGACCGGACAGATGGAAGCTTGGGTTTGATTCCACCGTTACTCGATCTAATTGACCACGGCTCACTCAGCGTATCCTCGGGGTCCCATTGATAAATCTCGCGCGCTGAAACTTCACGAACGTAATCCATCCCGATGACACCCTCCCCTTTGACTGCTTCCTTCGTTGCTTCCTCTGGCGACATTTCTTCTGTCGTCAAACAAGCTTTCATCGCTCCGCGGGTGCGCAGATGCCGGGTCAGCGCACGAGTGTCAATTCCCTGGGCGCCAGGGATGTTCCATTTCTTTAAATATTCCTCTAGCGACATTTCCGAGCGCCAGTTGCTCGGTATTTCGCTTAGCTCTTCGATGACAAAGCCGCGTACGTGGGGCGAACGGCTTTCCTGATCGAGTGAGTTCGTGCCGTAATTGCCAATCAACGGATAAGTCATCGCCACGATCTGGCCGCGATAGGAAGGATCCGTTAACACTTCCTGATAACCGGTCATGGCCGTGTTGAAACAAACTTCGCCTACACAGGTGCCGGTTGCGCCAAAGGATTCGCCCTCGAAAAATCGACCGTCTTCGAGAGCTAATAGGGCGCGCATGTCACTGCGCACTGTGGATCGTGGGGCAGAATTTTCAAATCCGTTAAAACGTTCTATTCATTTCCGCTTTATCGCTTCAACCCTTGAACGCTCGAACGAAAAACCCGGATCGAGGTTTCGATCCGGGTTTTTAAAGTGTTACCCCGCTGATGCCGTTTAGGCGGATCTCCCGTTCCCTTTTCGTAACGGGCGGATGACCGTCGCCGTAGCGTCTGACTTCCAATTAAGGCCTGCCATCTTCTCCGAGCGACTCAGCCTCCTTAGGTTAACCAAATATCGGTTCGGGAATCCCACCTGTAATCTCGAACATCGCAGGGTAAAGTGCGAAACCACCGCGACTGATGAGAGCCGCTGATTGAGAGTTGAGAGAAAAGCACTGGTTTTCTTCCCAACCCTCAACAAACGACTCTCATGTTTTCAAAGAACTATTCCCGCAATTCCGCGCCGAGGTCGCTTCGCAATCGCTCGCGAATTTTCGCATGCGCCGCATTTACTTCCTCGCTTGTCAGTGTGCGACTCCAGTCGCGATATGTCAATCGATATGCGAGCGACTTTTTGCCTTCACCTATTTCAGTGCCGGCGAAGAGATCAAAAAATTCAACTCGTTCCAACAACGGTTCCGTTGGATGGAAAATCGCTTCCAATATTTTTTCGTGGGTCAAATCTTCTGGGACGATCATCGCAATGTCGCGCGAACTAGCAGGAAATTTCCCAAGTTCGCGGAAAGTTGCGCGCGATCCCAAGCCGCTAATAGGGAAATCAAGCGATACTTCGGCAACAAACACGCCGCCAGATGCGTCAATTGTGGACGCGAGCGAATTCGTTAGCTGCCCGGCGAGGCCAACCAGTTGATTCCCCGTTGTGATTTCTACAGCGAGCGCAAAGTTGGCATGCTGAGCGCGACGAAAAGACAAACCGGTTCTTGCCAGTTCAATCGTGCCTTTTAGATCGAAGAAATCAACGCGGCGTTTTTCGTTCCGCCAGTGGACTTCGCTTCCAACGTTACCCCAAAGGAGAACAGCTACTCGTTTCTTTTCTTCCCCGCTCGGTGGTTCGAAAATCCTGCCCGTTTCAAAGATCGCGACGCCTTCCGCTCCCGCACGAATGTTGTGGTCAAGTACTCCTAGCAACCCAGGCAACAAACTGGGGCGTAGTGCCACGTGATCTTTACTCAGCGGATTACGTAACTCGATCGCATTTTCCCCAAACGCGAGTCTTTCCCTGGGAAGCAACTTTGACGTTCGCACTTCATTAAGGCCAGCTGCAACCAGTCGTTGACGCATTTGTAATTCGAAATCATGCGCGCGGTCCGCCGCGCTCGAAGGCGTGAACCGGCTACGATCCGTTCCCGGAATTCTCTCGGCGCCGTAAGCTCGCAGGACTTCTTCGATAAGATCGACATCACGCTGCAAATCGGGCCGGAAGCTTGGAACTTTCCATTTCGTTATCTCGGCTGCGCTGATTTTCTTCAAACCGAATCTGGTTAGAACTTCGTCGACGGTTTTCGGTTTGATCGCGATCCCAACAACGCGATCGCATTTCTCGTAGCGCAACGAAACATCGGCAGGGTTCCCCGGCAGGTTGCCGGCGACGTTGATTTCTTTTGCCGGTGTGCCGCCTGCGATCTCTTGAATCAACTCCGTGGCCCGCTGCGATGCCCGGAGCACCATTTCGGGATCGACGCCGCGCTCGAATCGATAACTGGCGTCGCTCGGTAAATTTAATTCGCGTGCGGTTCGACGAATACTCGCCGGCAAAAAGTAAGCAGCTTCCAGCAAGACATTCTTGGTTGATTCAGTCACGCCGGTTTCTTCGCCGCCCATTACGCCGCCGATTCCAACCGCGCGCTCTTGATCGGCGACGACACAGTTATCCCGCTTGAGCGAATAAGTCTTTCCATCGAGCGCGAGAAATTTCTCGCCGTCACGCGCGAGTCGCACGTTGATGTCGCCCTTCAATTTATCAGCATCGAATGCATGCGTAGGTTGGCCGAGCTCCAGCATTACAAAATTGGAGGTGTCGACGATGTTGTTGACGGAGCGAATGCCGACGCTCTCGATCTTGGCCCGCAACCACTGTGGACTCGGTCCGACTGTAACGCTATCGATCCTGCGCGCGGAGAAAAACGGACATTCCCGCGTTGAGGCGATCGCCACGCCGGTCTTCTTGACGGGAATTTTCGATTCGCGCGCCGTTGACTTAAGTTTTTTTCCCGTGAGCGCCGCAATTTCGCGCGCCAATCCGAAGTGATTCAGCAAATCGCCACGGTTCGGTGTGATTTCGACATCGAGAATGGTGTCGCTCGGGAAAAGATCGGCAATTGGAGCGCCAATCTTTGCATCAGGCGACAAAATCAAAAGGCCGGATGCATCTTCGCCCATACCGAGCTCGATGGGACTGCAAAGCATTCCTTCGGATTCGACGCCGCGCAGTTTGCTTTTGCGAATCTCCAGTCCATTTGGCAGCTTTGCCCCCGGTAACGCGAGCGGAACTTTGTCGCCGACCTTGTAATTCGTGGCGCCGCAAACGATCTGTTTCTTGGTGTCGCTGCCGTCGTCAACTTCACAAACGCTCAGACGATCAGCATTCGGATGGCGCGACGATGCAACGATTTGGGAAACAATCACCTGCTCGATCTTTCCGCCGCGAGTTTCAATGTTTTCCGTTTCAACGCCGGCGCGGGTGAGCAAGTCCGCGATCTCTCCCGGATTTTCCGGCAGATCAACAAATTCGCGTAACCAATTGACGGAAAATTTCATAGGCTTTCCACTGTCATCCCGAACGAAGTGAGGGACCTCGCAGCCACGTCCTCGCCTTCGAAGAATACTGCGAGTGATTCGCCTGACGACGTGTGCATTTGCGAGATCCCTCGCCGTCTTCGCGGCTCGGGATGACACGCGTAATTGTGTTTGGGCGTGTGTTGTTCATGCAAATTGCCTCAGAAACCGCAAATCGTTTTGCGCGAACAGGCGGATGTCGGGGATGTCGAACAGAATCATCGCCAAGCGGTCCATTCCGAGACCGAATGCATAGCCGCTCCACTTTTCGGGATCGTACGCCTTGTCACCGCGCGCTTTATTGACCTGCTCGAAAACCGCGGGATGCACCACGCCCGAGCCTGCGACTTCGATCCAGCGCTCACCGCCTCTGAGCGCTTTCGATTTCACATAAATCTCGAGACTCGGCTCGGTGAACGGGAAGAAGTGCGGACGAAATTGCACTTCGGTTCCCGAACCGAAAAGTTCGCGCATGAAAAACTCGAGGGCGCCTTTCAAATCGGCGACGCTTACGTTTTTATCGACATAAAGGCCTTCGATCTGGTGAAACTGCGGACTGTGCGTGGCGTCGAGTTCGTCGCGACGATAGGCAGCACCGGGAGCAATCACACGAATCGGCGGGGGCGCCGTTTGCATCGTTCGAATTTGCACGGTGGAAGTGTGCGTTCGCAGCAAACGGCCATCTTGTAGATAAAACGTGTCCTGCTCGTTTCGCGCCGGATGTTCGGGCGGCGTATTGAGCGCGTCGAAACAATGCCATTCGTCTTCAATGTCCGGTCCGTCCGCGAGCGCGAAGCCCATTCGCCGAAAAATTTCGATCGAACGTTCCCACACCTGCGTGAGCGGGTGCAGCGTGCCGATTTCGTGAGGCGTTCCCGGAAGCGAGATGTCGATCCTGGCGAGCGCGCCCGATTCTTTTTGCGCTCGAAAGTTTGCCGCACGCGCTTCGACCGCAGCAGCCACTGCATTGCGGACTTCATTGAGCAATTTCCCAACGACGGGCCTCTCGTCTTTGCTAAGGGTTTTCATCTGCTCCCCCCACGCGGAGACGCTGCCGCTTTTCCCGAGGTATTTTACGCGCACCGCCTCAAGCGCCTGTTCGTCCGGCGCGGCTTCGATTTCGCGCAGTGCATCGTCACGAAGCTGTTCGAGTGGATGCATGAAACGTTGAAGCGTTAAAGAGCTTAAGCGTTGAAGCGAATCTGCTGCAACGCGTCAACGCTTCAGCGGCGAGGTCACGCCGCTTTCTTGTTTTTCTTTTCTAGCGCGTTTTTTGCCTGATCGACGATCGACTTAAATGCGGGTTCATCCGCAACGGCCAACTCTGCAAGAATTTTCCGATCTAGGCCGATGCCTGCGGCCTTCAATCCTTCTGCAAAGCGGCTGTAGGTCATCCCGTTGGCGCGTGCAGCGGCGTTTAGGCGTTCAATCCAGAGATAACGAAATGTGCGTTTACGCGTTTTACGGTCGCGATAGGCCCAATACTGACCTTTCATGATCGCGTCTTTCGCGTAGCGGAAAAGTTTTGACCGGCGTCCGCGGTAGCCCTTGGCTTTTTTTAAGATTCGTTTGCGTCGCGCCCGGCTTGCCGGGGCGTTAGTAGCTCTTGGCATGGTTTTTTCCCCAAATCGCTTTGGGGCTCCTCATTCAGCGAGCTGTTTGTTTCCTTATCGATCTTCGCGACCTCACTCACTGATGTAGTCCCGTCGCGCGGAACCAGGTGCGCAGATCGTCACGACGCGGCAGCGCCGAGCCACGAATAATAAGTAACGAGTCGAGAATGACAACTGCTTTTCGTAAGGCCGCGAATTGCGCGTTGTCATCCTGAACGAAGTGAAGGATCTCGCACAATCTAGATTGAGCACACTTCTTAGCTTGTTCACTCAACGCGCACTGTGAGGTCCCTCGCCGTCTGCGCGGCTTGGGATGACCCCTCATTGGTCTGGGCCTGCGAGTGGTCGCAGGTATGCAGGAAAGCCCGCGCCTGTTATACTCCGGCATGCATTGGCTCGGGCGTCGTCGATTGCTGGTCCTGGCTTTCATCTGCGTTTTCTGGACGGGTGTAATCGTTCTCGGTCATTTTTTTCCGAACGTTCCATTTCTTTCGGCGCCGTGGCGCGGCGAACAGAGCTTTGAGGACTTGCTTCGACGTGAAGGCCGGAAGACGCCTGCACCATCGGATTTTGTCTTTCTCGGAATCGATCAAAGCACACTGCAGTTGCCGCCGTTGACGGCTGAAGAAATCGCGAGCAACCGCGCTTTTCAGCTAATGACCGAGAAGCCGTTTCCATGGTCACGCGAAGTATGGGCGCTTTTGCTTGACCGGCTGTTCGGCGCGGGCGCGCGCGTGGTGATGTTCGATATGATTTTTAGTCCGCCCAATGATGGTGATTCGGCATTTCATGCTGCGCTTGATCGTTACCGCGATAAGGTCGTGCTTGGCGCTAATTTCGATATGGCGAACTCGGCCCAGGCCGTCACGCCAAATAATACGCTGATTCCGCCACCCCAACTGCAGGATGATCGCGTCGGTTTTGTGAATTTCTGGACCGATCCAATAGACGGAAAAATCCGCGCGGTGACGTACCGGTTGACGGAAAGCCAGCTCGCCGATTTGCAGTCCTTCCCGGGCGAAGAAGTTTATCAATCTCTTTCGGCCCGAGCGCTGGCCAAAATAGGTCACGCGAATGATGTGCCGCAGGATTTTCGCGGTCAGATGATTCGTTTCACGTCGCCGGACGCGTTTGCACCCCGCCCGCTCTACGAAGTTTTCGATCCCAAGTTTTGGCATGCCAATTACGCCGACGGCGCGTTTTTTAAGGACAAGATTGTAATGGTCGGATCATCCGCGCAGGTAGAGCACGATACCGTCGTTACGCCGATGAGCCCAACCACATTGGGCCCCGCCCTTCATCTGCAGGCAATGGCTGCGGCGATGAATCACGAATTTTTGCGACCCACACCGGTCAAAGCCGGCCTTACGCTGGTAGCCGCCGCAGGACTGGTGGCGTGGTCGCTGGTCGCCTTCCTGCGCCGGCCGTTGCTTTGTTTTGGTACACTCGTTGTGATTACGGGCGCGTATCTTGGCGCGGCACGGTTGTTTTACGACAAAGCGGGACTCCTGCTTCTTACGGTTCCCGTGCTTTCAGTTCTGGTGTTAAGCGGATCATTTTCACTCGGGTTCGAATACGTTCTCGAGCGGCTCGAAAAATTGCGCACTCGGCGCACGCTGGAACGTTATGTCTCAAGAAATTTGGTGAAGGAAGTTCTGGAGAATCCAGACAGCTATTACAGCTCGCTCCGCGGTGCGCGGCTTCCTGTCACCGTCCTGTTTTCGGATCTGATCGGGTTCACCACGTTGTCCGAGAAGGGCGACCCCGAGGCGTTAGTCGGACAACTCAATGAATACCTCAGCCGCATGACTTCCGTCGTTTTCAGGAACGGTGGTACGCTGGATAAATTCATTGGCGACGGGATCATGGCCGTATGGGGGAACGTGCGCAGTTTTGGCATGGCAGACGACGCGAAAAATTGTGCGCGAGCGGCGCTGGGAATGCGGCATGAGCTACGAAAGCTCAATCAAAAATGGCGCGAAGAAGGGCGAATGGGGTTTGGCATGGGTATTGGCATCAATCACGGTGAAGTGGTCGTCGGCAATATTGGCTCGCACGAGCGCATGGATCCCACGGTTATTGGCGACTCGGCGAACCTTGCATCGCGAATCGAGGGCCTCACTCGAGTTTATGGCCTCGATATTCTGGTCGGCGCGACGGCCGCCGAATTGGTGCGAGACGAGGTTTACCTTCGCTCGGTTGCTCGCGTACAGGTGAAAGGCAAAACCAAACCCGTGAACATTTTTACGTTCATTGGCGCTCGAAACGAAGAGGTCGATCCAGAATTCCTGCAGTGGCTCGAGACGTACGAGGAGGGATTGGAAAGATTCCGGTCACGCGATTTTACCGAGGCCAAGATTCTGTTTTCTCGTTTCCTCGAATTTTATCCGGACGATCTACTGGCCAAAATGTATCTGAATCGCGCGCTCGAATACGAACAGGCTCCGCCGGATGAAGCATGGGACGCTGTGGAGGTGTTCGAGAAGAAGTAACGATCGTCGATCGCGTTGCATCATCCTGAGTCGCGAAGACGGAGAAGGATCCGACAAATTTGCACGCCGTCACGCAAGTCAGGCGCAATGTTCTTCGAAAGCGAGCGCGTTGTTGCCAGGCCCCTCGCTCCGCTCGGGATGACACGCGTTTTCGTTTCGCTACCGAGATCCGCATAATCCGCGGTTTCTTTTTTTGCCATGGCGGCGTAAAGAATCCGCGTGAAGGAAGCGCCGAAGAAATTTCATTTCCTTGGGATTTGCGGTACGGCCATGGCATCGGTCGCGGCGGCGCTAAAGGATCGCGGATTCAAAGTCACCGGGTCGGACGAAAATATGTATCCGCCCATGTCGACGTTTCTTCAGGAAAAGGGCATCTCATTGAAAGAGGGGTATCGCGCTGACAATATCCCGGCCGATGCGGACGTGGTAGTGATCGGCAACGCGATGAAGCGCGGCAATCCAGAAGTGGAAGCCGTGCTGAACAGGAAGCTCCTTTACCTTTCGTTGCCGGAAGTGCTGAAAAATTATTTTTTGCGCGGCCGTCACAATCTTGTTGTTACCGGCACGCACGGTAAAACAACGACAACAGCGCTGCTCACATGGATCATGGAAAAAGCCGGATCCAAACCCGGTTATGTCATCGGCGGACTTCCGAAAAATCTTGGACAGGGCGCGCGCCTGAATGACTCGAAATATTTCGTGATCGAAGGTGACGAATACGATTCAGCCTTTTTCGATAAGCGCTCGAAATTCATTCATTATCTGCCTGAGCTGCTAATCATAAACAACATCGAGTTCGATCATGCTGATATCTTCAACAACCTCGACGAAATCAAGCTAAGCTTCCGGCGTTTGCTCAACATCGTTCCCCGGAACGGCATGGTGCTGGTGAATGGCGACGACCCAAATTGCGTCGAGGTGGCAAAAGATTGTCTGGCACAGATGATTGAGGTGGGTTTCTCGAAGAATTGCGCGCAGCGAATCCGTGACGTCGCCTGCTCGGCTGAAGGCTCCCGATTCAAGCTTGGAGATGAGACGTTCGAGATTCCGCTCGTTGGCGAATTCAATGTGCACAACGCTGCGATGGCCGCGATGGCAGCGCGCTTTTATGATGTGCCGAAGGCGAAAATCGACAGCGCGTTCAAGAGTTTTGCGGGAATCGCCCGGCGACAGGAAGTCCGCGGTGAAGCGCGAGGAGTAAAAGTGATCGACGATTTCGGTCATCATCCGACGGCGATTGCAAACACACTGGAAGCATTGCGCCATCGCTTTCGCGGAAATCGGCTGTGGGCGGTCTTCGAACCGCGCTCCAACACAACGCGTCGCGCAGTTTTTCAACAGCAGCTTCCCGATGCGCTAAAGTTAGCGGATGGAGTTTTCATCGCGCAGGTCGCCAGGCTGGAACAGATCCCCGAAAAAGAGCGACTAGATCCCGAAAGAGTTGTGGCCGCGATTGCCAAGGCAGGTCGCCCCGCCTTTTACGAGCAGAATGCCGATGCGATTGTGGATCGAATCGTTCCATTACTGCAGCCAAACGATGTCGTCGCGGTTTTCAGCAATGGCGGGTTTGATAATATTCACGAGAAGCTGCTTACCAGGTTAAAAAGTTAAAAGCGTTACAAAGTTAAAAAGCGAAAGGCCGTTTTAACGTTGTAACTTTTTTAACCAATCACTTCGACGGCGGAGCCGCCGACGTATGATCGTGCACAATTCGCCAGCCTTCCGATAGGCGCCTAAGAATGAGGGTAAACCTTCCGTGCGGCTGGTCGTTCGCACGCCTCAGTTTCCAACGACCAGACGCTACCGCCGAATCAGAAGATAGCAGCGTGATTTCAAGGTCGGAAAACGTGAGCGTCCCCATCTTCGCGCGACTGGAATATTTTTTTCTGTAACGATCACGCACGGTTTGCCAGCCACGTCTGAGTGTGTCTTCCGAAATAAACACAGTCGATGCCGAGCGGGCGTATCCGGTCATAAATCCATCGATATCGCCCCGGTTCCAAGCATCCTGTTGTGCGTGAAGGACAGATCGAATCTGTGTAAGCGCATTTACGGTTTGTGCGGGCGCAGAAAACACAGTAATCGCCATCAGCGTACACGAAGCGATTGCTATCGCGCACCTACCCGGACTTACAGGACTGATCATTTGCAGCGACGGCAATCTCTTGTAAACTACGTGCCCTGCTGCGGCCAGCTTCAGGATTGGTTCAACCGAGGGAAATATTTTGACGGGTTTCATAAATGCACTAGCGTCGCCCATCCATCCAAATAAGGCTGTGCACCGCTTTTTCTGCATCGCGACGCTCGTGGCTATCAGCGCGACCACAGCCTCAGCTCAAAGTAAACCGAGGCGTCCCGGGCCATCTCCTGCTCCCCAGATAGCGAATCCGCCAGCAGAAGCGCCGGCGCCTCCCCCTCCAAACGCGCCTGCCATGGTCAGGCTTCAATTCCCCAATAGCGACGTCGTCGATGTGCTGCATCTCTACGAACAGCTTACCGGCAAAAAGCTGGTCATGGATAATTTCGTGCAGGGGAAGGTGAACATTTTCATCACCAAAGACGTGTCGCGCGAAGAAGCCATCAAGATCATCGAGATGAGCATGGGCCTGAACGGAATTTCTCTCGTTCCGGCTGGCAAGGACTTGATCGATGTTGTGGGAGCGGGACAAAATCCTCGGAAAGCGCCGGTGCCAATCGTTTCCGATCTGGCGGATATCCCGCAGGGAAACCCGATGATCAGCTTCCTGTTCCATCTGCAGTACGCGGACCCACAGGAGCTCCAACAAGTGTTGATGGCATATTTTCAGGGAAGCTCTGGGACGATTAACATTCTCGCCTTGCCGAAAGCGTCCGCTCTTCTGGTGACGCAGAACGCCGACATTATCCGGCAGCTTGCCAACGTGATTAACCAGATAGACGTGGCGCCTGCGGAAGTGGTCAGTGAGTTTATCAAGCTCGATCGCGCCGATGCGAGCAAGGTCTCCGATATGCTCAAGGACATTTTCGAAAAGGGCACCGAATCGCCTACTCAACCAGGTGTCCGCAGTGTGAAAGTGCCCGGGGCGATTCCGCAACCGCAGCAGATGGAAGGGGCAGGATTGAGTGTGCTCTCCGAGGAAGCCATCGTTGTGGGTAAAATCAAACTTACTCCCGACGTACGCACTAACCGCATCCACGTCGTGACGCGACCGATCAACATGCCTTTCGTTCGGGAATTGATTCATCAATTTGATGCCAACGTTGAGTTTGCAAAACCAGTCACGCGCTATTTGCAGTACGTTTCCGCCGGTGACGTTCTGCCGGTGCTGGTTCAGGCGTTGACCGAGCCGGGCACAGAGGGCGCCGGCGCGGTGCCCGGTGGTGGCGGGCTGCCTGGTGCCAGTCCACAACCGCAGCGCGGTCCGAGTCCCTCCTATGGCGGCCGGGGCGGTGGTCTTGCGGACCTTACCGGCACGAGCGGCACATCCAGCACGGCAGGCGGCGGCAGCACGCTGAATATTTCTGAGGAACTCTCCACGCAGCCGGTCAACACCACGCCGCAAGCCGTCACCATCGGAAACGCCAAGCTCATTGCCGATCAACGCGCCAATTCCATCATCGTTCTGGGAAATCGGGAGGTGGTGGTAAAGGTGGAAAAGATTCTGGATCAAATGGATGTTCAGGCGCCGCAAGTGGCGCTGAGCACTGTGATTGGCCAGTTGACACTCAACAACAACGAGGAATTCGGTGTCGATTACTTCGCAAAGTACCACGACAGACTGGTGGGCGTGGCGCGGAATAACGGAGTATTTGGCGCAAACAATCCCACCGTTCCTGGAGGTATTGAGCCCTCCAAGCTGATCCAGTTCAGCAAGATTGTTAAGAACGTGGGTGCCGGCGCTAATCTCTATGTGGCGGCAGGCGACGCTTTTGCCGCCATAGTTCACGTGCTTGAGTCCACCGGTAAGTTCAAAATCATTTCGCGGCCGACGATCTTCACAAGCAACAACAAGAAAGCCATCATCGCATCGGGCCAGGAGGTCCCGGTGCCGGTTAGCACCCTTTCGAATGTCAACACGGGGATCGTCAACAACCAGACAGCCGCAGTACAATCGAGCATCGAGTACAAAAAGGTCGTGCTTCAGCTCGAGGTCGTACCGCTCATTAATTCCGAGAAGGTAGTGTCGCTCGATATTTTGCAAAAGCTCGACAGCCTTGTCCCGAACGGAAACGTAAACATCAGCGGCAATTCCGTACCAACAATCGACACAAAGTATATCCGTACCAACGTTTCTGCTCAGAACGGATCGACCATTATCCTGGGCGGATTGATCGAAGACCAAAAGACGAGAAACTACACTGGTATTCCTTATCTCGCGCGCATTCCACTCATCGGCGCAGCGTTCCGTAGCACAGCAAGCACCAAGGTTCGGCG
Organism: Verrucomicrobiota bacterium; assembly: GCA_046731655.1. Taxonomy (GTDB): domain Bacteria; phylum Verrucomicrobiota; class Verrucomicrobiia; order Chthoniobacterales; family UBA10450; genus Udaeobacter. Next base: position 23,275 of record JBKPLM010000126.1, read on the forward strand.
CGAACTAATCGTTCTTATGTGTCCGCAGGTTACACTGACCAAGCTGGATCAGTATCGGTTGCGCCAGAAATGGGAGGATACAAATACACATTTTGGGCCCGAATTGGACCAGGGCGAGTGCGTGGATTGCCCCCCCAAGACTGATCGAGGTAAACAGTTAGCTTTGCCACCGCCCGACATTCCCGAACCAAAAGATATGAGGTAAACTCACTTCTATTTTATGAAACGAATAGCTCTCATATTAGCTCTTTGCCTAGGCGCAACCATCGCGCAAGCCGACGAGTACGACGTCGTCGATTTTGATATTTTCCGTTCAGTCGATCCGTTGGCACAACGAGACGAGCACGGGCTGCTCCACCAGGGGAAGCATGTGAACGCCACCGACTTCGCACCACGCTACAAGTGGCGCTGGCTTTACTACTTCAAGGCCAACGAACAGTTAATTTTGCAGCCGGCTTATGTGGGCTCAATGCAAACGGCATTGCGCCGGCTGGGTTATTACTGCGGCCCCGTTGACGGCGTATTTACCCCACAGGTGGCCGAGGCCATCGCGCGGCTACAGAAGAATTATTCAATGCGGGTCACTGGGACGCTCACCGAGCCCGTACGGCGCGCACTGCACATGCCCTGACAAACAATGGAGGGCGGAGCTCTGCGACGCCTAATGAATGTTCTCTGATACCGCGCGGGTGCCCAGGCTCGCGGGAGCTCGCCCCTCCATTCGCCGCAGCGCGGATTCCTACCGTTACGCGTTCTGCGTGAAAGACCTTGCGAAACGGTGTAAATGGGCTTCATTCGAACGCTTCCAATTCTGCGTTGTCGATTCTACTGGACGGCGCGTCTCATGAGTTCACCTGCCAATCAATCGCTGATTAATCTGCTACTGGAAAGCGGCGTTGCTTCGACTGAAGAAGCGGCACAACTGGCCGTGAACCTGAACGGCGGTTCGTGGGTAAGTCAGGTGCTCGATTCCGGTAAAGTGGATGAGCAACGTTTCCTCGCAGGGATCGGGAATTTCTTCCGGGTGCCAGTTGTCTCTATCGAGGCGAAAAAGATCGATCGCGAGACATTATCGGCCTTACCGAGCCGTTTTGTTTTTCAACATCACATTCTGCCGATCGAGGTGAAGGAAAATTCGATCGTGCTGGCGACTTACGATCTTTTCAATGCCATTGGCCGGCAGCTCGCCTCGCAGCTTTTGAAAAAGCCGGCCGAGTGGGTGCTCGTCCCACGGGCGCAGCTTTTGCGTGCGATAAAAACTCTCTACGGCGTCGGCGCGGAAACTTTCGATGAAATCTTGAAGACCAACCGCGCCTTCGAGGTGTTTCAGGACACGGAAACTGCCATCGAGCTGAATGCCGACGATCCCGAAGCGTCTGTAGTAAAATTCGTAAACCAAATTATTCGGGAGGCGATTATGGAGCGCGCCACCGATATTCACGTTGAACCGCTGGAAAACGATTTGCGGATTCGCTATCGAATCGATGGGATTTTGCACGAGGTCGCTGTGCCGCCGCAATTGCGGGTCTTGCAATCGGCCATTATTTCGCGCCTGAAAGTGATGTCGCACATGGACATCGCCGAACGCCGGTTGCCTCAGGATGGGCGCATGAATTTGCAGGCGAGTAATCAAAACATCGACGTGCGCGTTTCGACCATTCCCACGGTCAACGGAGAATCGATCAGTCTGCGTTTGCTCAGCCGCAGCGAACAACAGCAGTTTGGATTTGATCGGCTCGATCTCAGCGAAAGGCAGGAGAAGGTCATTCGCCATTTATTGGCGCAGCCCAACGGAATTATTCTTCTCACCGGCCCGACCGGCTGCGGTAAATCGACGTCGCTTTATTGCTTCTTGAGCAGCATCAACTCAGTGCAACGCCGCATCATCACTATCGAAGAACCTGTCGAGTATCGAATTCCAGGTGTCTCGCAAATCGAGGTGAAACCGGAGATCGATCTGACCTTCGCAAAAGGTCTCCGCCACATTTTGCGACAAGACCCCAACGTGGTCATGGTCGGCGAAATTCGCGATATCGAAACTGCGGATATTGCGATCCGAGCAGCGATGACGGGTCACCTTGTTTTCAGCACGTTGCACACGAATGACGCCGTAGGTGGCATCACACGTTTGCTCGATATGGACGTGGAACCGTTTCTGCTGTCATCGGTAGTGAAATCGTTCATAGCACAGCGCCTGGTACGCACGATTTGTCCAGACTGCGCGCAATTGGTTGATTATCCTCGCGAATATCTCGCCGAGATCAGCTTTCCCGTGAAAGAACTCGGCACACGTTTCCAGCGTGGCGCCGGTTGCGATCAATGCCGTCAGACCGGCTATCAGGGTCGCGCAGCGATCTATGAGGTTTGCCTCATCACGGAGCCGCTAAGAAAATTGATCATGCAAAAGCGCGATGGCGGCGAGCTCAAGCAATGCGCCATTGCCGAGGGCATGGAGACTTTGCGGCAGGACGGCTGGCGACGGGTCGCTCAAGGCAAAACAACGATCGAAGAAGTCGTTCGGGTCACGCAAACCGATGAGGTGATGGCCGAAACGACTGAGGAAGCCGAACCGGTCGTGGCCGGGTAATCCGCGATAATCATAAACACGCGGTCATCCCGAGCGAAGCGAGGGACCTCGCAAATGCGCGTTGGGTAAGCAAGCTAGGAAGCGTCACCGATAAGCTTGAGTGAGATGCTTTACTGTTTTCACGTCAAGTTTAGCAGTGAAAACCTACCACGTTTACATGGTGACCAACCGAAGCCGAGTAGTGCTTTATACCGGCGTTACGAATAGTCTTGAGCGCCGCTTATGGTTTCATTGCAACACTTCGGCGCGAAGCTTTGCAAAAAGATACAAAGTCGATCGACTCGTTTACTACGAGAGATTTGACCGGGCTCGCGATGCAATCTCCCGCGAGAAAGAGATCAAAGGCTGGCGTCGTGAAAAGAGAACAATCTGGTGCAGACGCTTAACCCGAAGTGGGAAGATTTGGGTAAAAAGCTATCCTAGAATCGTAGGCGAGGTCCCTCGCTTCGCTCGGGGTGACCCGCGTTGCTATTCGCCGCGCAAATCGCGAATCGCCTTGGCGTAATCTTTCGCGTGAAAAATTGAGGTGCCGGCGACGAGTACGTTTGCACCGTTTTCGATCGATACTCGTGCAGTCTCGGTGTTGATGCCGCCGTCTACTTCAATGTCGATCCTGCTGCCCAACGATCTTGCACGTTTAACTTTTTGCATTTGATCGGTTCGAAATGATTGACCCCCGAAACCCGGATGCACGGTCATTACCAATAGTATGTCGATCTTGTCCAGGAAGGGCTCAATCAAATCGAATGACGTTTCGGGATTTAGAGTGAGACCAGCACGGCAACCGGCATCTCGAATCTGCTGCAATGTTTCCGTGACGCTGTGTTTTGCTTCTGGTTCTACGTGAACAGTGATCGAGTTTGCGCCAGCCTTGATAAATCGCGGAACGTAATGGTCAGCATGCTCGATCATAAGATGGACATCGAGCGGAAGACTCGTTAGGCCACGCACCCGCCCGACAATCTCCGGGCCGAAAGAAATGTTATCGACGAAATGTCCATCCATGATGTCGCAGTGGATCCAATCGGCACCCGCGGCCTCCACCCGATGAATTTCGTCACCGAGTCGCGAGAAATCGGCGGCCAGAATGGATGGCGCGACGATTACTCTTCCCATGGAGTAATGGAGTAATGGAGTAATGGAACAATGACAAGCCCTCCACAATGCTCCAGCACTCCAATACTCCATTACTCCGACAGAATACGCTTGACGGCGTGCCGCTCTGTTTCATGTTACGGCGTTTCAGCCGGCCGAATCGCGCTCGTTGGGAGGTCCTGTGAAGAAAGACCGCCTTGGGCGGATGAACGCGCTTCTTCTCGGGCTGGATAGTTTCTGCTAATAAATAATTCATGTTCAATGGACTTTTCGGCTGGTTATCCAGCGACATCGGGATCGATCTGGGCACGGCAAACACTCTTGTTTACGTAAAGGATCAAGGGATCGTT
>JBKPLM010000127.1:0-9013 GCA_046731655.1 Verrucomicrobiota bacterium
CTGCACTCGTCCATCGTGCAGACGCGCAAGTTCGAGCAGACGCCTCAGGGCAGGCGCGAGGCAGTCAAGTTTGCCACCATCGACTCCAGCGCGGCGCTCATGTTCGCTTTATTCATCAACAGCGCGATCTTGATACTGGCAGCCGCGGTTTTCCATTGGTCGGGACACCAAGACGTCGCGGAAATTCAGGATGCTTATAAATTGCTCAGCCCGTTGCTGGGTGTCGGCGTGGCCAGTGCCCTTTTCGCGGTGGCCCTGCTCGCTTCCGGACAGAACTCGACTCTGACCGGCACGCTGGCCGGCCAGATTGTGATGGAAGGTTTTTTGAATTTTCGCATCACTCCATGGCTGCGCCGGTTGATTACGCGACTCATCGCCATCATTCCTGCGGTGCTCATCATCGGTATTTTCGGTGAAGGCAAGACTACGGAATTGCTTGTTGCCAGTCAGGTCGTATTGAGCATGCAGCTCGGTTTTGCCGTTTGGCCTTTGATGCGGTTTACCGGGGAAAAGGCGAAAATGGGCGAGTTTGCCAACCGTCTCTGGGTGAAAATCCTGGGCTGGACGGCAGCCGGCATTATCATTGTGCTTAACGTGAAGCTACTGCTGGACACGTTTTTACCAGACTCGGTCCTCAACGCGTTCTACAGTTTTCTCGGGTTACCAACTCCAAAGTAAATAAAATGACTAACCTTGGGTTGGACAGCGTGATTTGTTACATTGTCAAATCGTGATGTCGGAGTCCGGGATTCAACTATTTAACGATTTAACGCGGCGAAGCCATGTATAAGCACATTCTCATCCCGCTCGAAAACAGCCCCGCCGATGAGACCATCCTTACGCACATCAGACCTCTTGCTCGCATGGCTGGTGCGACGCTGCTGCTCGTTCATGTCGCCGATGGATGGGTGGCACGCAATTTCAATCAACTCCAGCTGGCCGAGAGTGAAGAGATGAAGAACGACCGCGCCTATTTGGAAAAGCGGGTTGGCGAGCTGACACAGGAAGGCTTTTCCTGCGAGGCCGTTCTGGCGTTGGGCGAACCATCGGACGAGATCATCAAACTCGCTCGCGAAAAAGACATAGACCTGATTGCGATGACGACTCACGGTCACCGTTTCATCAGCGACATCCTTTACGGGGCGACGGCCGACAAAGTGCGCCACGAAGTAGAGGTGCCGGTATTGTTACTGAAAGTGCAAAGCTAGCTGAATGACGAAATCCGAGGACCAGGGAATGGATAACTGACAAACCTCTACGGCATCTCGATTTTTACACGCGGCTGTTCGTCATTCGAACTTTGTCATTAATTCGTCATTCGACATTCGTGTCTCGTGATTTAATTCTTCCTCGCGTTGAAGGTCCTTTTTCTCACAAATGAATATCCGCCGCACATTTACGGCGGCGCGGGCGTTCATGTCGGATTTCTTTCGAGAGAACTGGCGAAAATGATGCCGGTGGAGGTTCGTTGCTTTGGCGATCAGCGTTTTGAAGAAGGCAATCTAAAGGTCACAGGCTACGAGATTGACACGAGCAATTTCACCTGCCCAAAGTCGCTGCGCTCCGTTTTCGGCGCAGTGCGGCGATGCACCGATTTTAACACGACGAACATCGACGCTGATCTCGCGCACTGTCATACCTGGTACAGCCATTTCGGCGGGATCCTGGCGAAAAAGAATTACGGAATTCCCCTCGTGATCACGGTTCATTCGCTGGAGCCACTTCGACCCTGGAAACGTGAACAACTCGCCGGTGGTTACGATTTCTCGCTTTGGGTCGAGAAGACGGCGCTGGAGATGGCGGACGCTATCATTGCTGTTTCTCGCGAGACCAAAGGCGATATCGAGCGGCTGTTCACCGTGGACCACGCGCGCGTACACGTGATCCACAACGGAATTGATCTGGACCAATACCGGAAGGTCGATTCCATTGCCGCCCTCAAACAATACGGTATCGATCCAAATAAACCGTATCTGCTGTTTGTCGGTCGGATCACGCGCCAGAAAGGATTCCAACACCTGCTGCGCGCAATCCAATTCATGGATCCCGATTTCCAAATCGTCCTTTGCGCTGCCGCGCCGGACACGCCGGAGATGGGGGAAGAAATGAAAACCGCAGTGGAACGCGCAAAAGCGCAGCGGCCCGGAGTCATCTGGATAAATGAAATGGTGGATCAGACGGCGACCCGCGAACTTTACTCGCACGCAGCGGTGTTCGTTTGCCCTTCGATCTACGAACCGTTCGGCATCATCAATCTTGAGGCAATGGCTTGCGAAACCGCAGTCATTGCGAGTGCCGTAGGCGGAATCAAAGAGGTCGTTGTCGATGGCGAGACCGGATTCCTGGTTCCACTTGAACAAACGAAGGAAGGCTCATTCGAGCCGACCAATCCCGAAAAATTCGCGCGCGATCTCGCCGAACGCATCAATGGGTTAATGAAAGATCGACAGCTACGCGAAAAATTGGGCAAGGCGGGGCGCAAACGTGTGGAAGAGCAGTTCAGTTGGGCGTCGATCGCGCAAAAAACAAAAGCACTTTATGAGACGTTGGTGTGAAGCACGGGATAATGCCATGGTCACCTGAAACTCTCACCCTATCCTCTCTCTGTATCTGTTTAGCGTCGTGTGAGACGCGGTTGATAAAAGGATCGCGCGTGCTCGTCGGGTGGCACTATTCCGTTGAACCCCGTGCGTGGTCATCCCGAGGCAAGCGAAGTGCGCGAGGGATTTCACCCACCACGCAGTTGACCACACACAAAGTTAAAAGCGTAATCAATCATCCCGTGAGGTCCGCTCGCCGACTTCGCAGGCTCGGGATGACTTGCGGCGCCGCTGGGGGACGTTTATGAGCGCTAAACAGATACTTCCTGGGCAGGGAAAGGCGGATCCCGCAATTCGGGACCGGTGAGGGCCGAAATCGCGGACGGGCCACCTTCCCACTGCACAGCGCGTTTCCCTGTTGCTACAGCTGTTCGATTTTGTATCCGCGCTTCTCCAGCAACTTTATGACGCTATTTGGACCGGAGAAATGTAATGCGCCTGCGACAATTGCCGTCGGTTTGCCACTCTTCAGTTCCGCTTCGATGCGCGGAATCCATTTGATGTTGCGGTTATCGACAAATCGCGCTGCGATCCAGGGTGCTTGTGTGCGGAGGCGACTGTCACCTGCCCAAAGCGCATCGGTATCGCCTTTGAGCCAGGCCTTGTGCATTCTGCTGAATTCCTTGTCGGCATTCTTGGGCTGGTCGAGAGCATCACGCAGAATGAATTCGCCATCGCGATCGGACAACCCGCCCATGACCGCCACGTGCTCGTTCACTGACTCGAGACCGGCGATTTCTTTTTTCTCTCTCGCGGCACGATCGACGAAATAATTGTCCAAACCATGCGAGAGCGAACTCTTGCTGTAGGTCGCCGGGCCGACGAGATGCTGTGCGATCCACCAGGGCTTATAGCCGAACTGGCTGTCGAAATTTCCAACCTGTTCACGTCTTCCCCGGCGATTGTCAGGGTTAACGGCCAGAACATTCTGGCGAAGCCAGGCCAGGAGTTCCGGGTGAATTTTCGAGCGAATATCTTGTCCGGGAGGATATTTCCCGGCGGCCTCAAACTTCTTTTCGAATTCGACATGGCGGTTTGGATCGAACTCGAAAAGGAAACGCTTGCTGTCTCTTAACGCGATTTCGTACGGCGCTGGGAGTGGATAATCCTTTTTGCTGAGCGCATGGATTGAGCCTACCAGGTAAAATGGTGCCTTCGCGTTGGTCACACGCCAGACGCAACATTTCGGGAGCCTTTGAGCGGCGCGAGCGTGACCAGCAAAGAGCAGCGTTGAACCAATCAGGAGCGATGTGATCCGAAAGCAGGCAGTACGTTGGGGAGACAAAAACATTTCCGGTGTTTAGCGCGAAAAATCGGCATGTCAATTGTCAGTTTCAACGAAAAAGAAACGACGAGTCCGTCACGGGACGGATTCGCCGTGGCGAACTTGGGCAGGCTGTCGAAATTCGAGTACGACGACTGGAAAGCCGTCACTCCTTGAGATTGGCGAGGTTTTCAATACAATTGCGCAGGCATGGTCCTCCCAGTGAAACGTTGGTTCGCCATCGCGTCCCTCGCCAGCGTCATCGCGATATTGCAAACAGCAGCATCTGCTGCGGATGATTGGAAGATTATCAAAGTAAGCGGTAGCGACTACCTCAGCGTCGATAATATCTCGAAGTTTTACGGATTGCCCGCGGGCATCGCCGCTTCCGCCGAGAAGGGGGAATTTGAGACGGGCAAGAATCCGCTGGAATTTGTCAGTGGCAGCCGCGAGACGGTGATCAACGGCGCACGCAGTTGGTTGTGCTTTCCCGTCATCGAACACGATGGAAAATTTCTTGTTTCGCGTACTGACGTGGCCAAGACCATCGAGCCACTGGTACGACCGCATCGTGTTCCAAATGTTGGCAAGGTTCAGACTGTCGTTTTGGATCCGGGGCATGGCGGCTACGACAAAGGCCAGGTGAGTCGTTATGGATACGAAAAAGATTTTGCGCTGGATGTCGCGCGAAAGCTGCGCCCGTTGTTACAGGCAAAAGGGCTGCGCGTGATCATGACTCGCGAGGGCGATTACTTTGTGCCGCTCGAAGTTCGCGCACAGATCGCGAATGCCGCGCGGGATTCGATCTTCGTTAGCATCCATTTCAATGCGACAAACGATGATCCACACGCCACAGGCTTTGAAATTTTTTCGTTTACCCCGCGCGGAGCGCCATCCACCTCCGACAGCGCGATAGCTCCGAGTGCTCTGAACATGCAACCTGGCAGCGCCGTAGATGCGCAAAGCACGGCGCTCTCGGCATGCATCTATCATTCGCTGCTTGGCCACATTCCCGAGTACGATCGAGGCATAAAGCGCGCGCGGTTTGCTGTGCTGAGACTGACGAAAGTTCCGGCTGTGCTGATCGAGGGCGGCTTTCTAACAGAACAGGGCGAGTGCAAGTTGATTGCGCAAAAAGAATGGCGCGCAAAGCTTGCCCGCGCCATCGGCGTTGGGATCGAGAGCTATCGCGCGTTGGGAGTTAAAAAGCAGCCGCCGCTGCTCGTCGCGGATTATCGCAAACAAATCAAGGCAGAGCCGAATGAGTTCGTTGTTCAGGACGCGGAATTGAAGGAAGCGGATACGAGTCTGATGGAACTGGTTGGCAAATCGAAGTTTCTTCCGCCACAGCAGACGTCCACGCCGAGAGCATCACTCGAGTCCGCCCCCATTGTTCCATGACGTTTCTGTAGCGGCCGGCGTGTCGCCTGCAATTTCTACCTCCCGCTGCCCCGAAACCTTTCGGAAGACACCGCAGCGCGATCGCCTCTATTCAGCACCGAAGGTGCGGCATTCAATCTTGAGCCTGGGGTAACGCCCCCAGGCTCTATAGAGCCGTCAAATGCCAGCGCTGAAGCGCGATTCGTCACCGGACGAGTTTGATTGACTCACCCGATTGAAACGCGCTCTCAGCGCTAGTTGGTGCGGCAATTCGAATTCCTGGGATGATGCCCCAGGCTCAAAGCGAGGTTGCACCTTCGGCTCTAAACACACATGCGATGTCCTTACGATTAGCTTTGCTCCGAAGCCGTATCGGCACCAATCGCTCTGATTGATCTTGACTCTTCGCGAAGGCAGGAGGCTAATCTTGGCGTTTAATCCCAACGAAAGGACTAATCTCATGAAGAAACTAATCACCTACACCCTGACGGCGCTCCTCGCGACGATTGCGATTTCGTTTGCCGCACCCGAGAACGACAAGGAGGCAATTATCTCCAAAGAAAAAGCGGCCTGGCAGGCTTTCAAAGACAAGAAAGCGGATGAGTTTAAGAAGCTTCTTTCTACGGACCTCGTGACCGTATATGCCGATGGAATGCACACCTTGCAGCAGGAACTGGATGGAATGTCCAAGACCGACATGAAATCGTTCGACTTGAGTGATTTTAATGTCGTGTTTCCGAATAAAAAGACTGCGATCATTACTTACAAGGCGAAAATCGAGGGGACGTCGGACGGTAAAGACGTGTCTGGCACCTATAATGTTGGCTCGGTTTGGCACACTGCTAACGGCCAATGGATCGGCATCTTTCACACCGACAGCAAAGTGGCAGCGCCAACATCGCCCGCCGGATAGCATCTCGTCAGCAGTTTCGCGGCAGACAGCGGCACCGCCGAGTGCGCTCTCCGCTGTAGTGGCAGTCGTGCCGGCTGTATTGGCGTTCGCCGGCGACACGCCTGCCCTACAGTTAATTGACTTCGGAAGTACGAGTCCTATTCTGAGTGAGAAGCAATACTGCGGGGGAGCCGCAATGGCTGAGAGTCCGGTGTGAAGCTGGAGACCCCTTGAACCTGATGCGGGTAATGCCGCCGAAGGGAGCGAGGGTCCGATGCCGGACTGGAATCTCAGCCATGCGTGCAACCGCGCATGGCTTTTTGTTTGTGAACCACGGATTACACGGATGAACACGGATGCTGCAAAAAGCGGTGATGCTGTAGCCGGAAAAGAGGGTGCGCCTCGCACCAGTGACCCCGGCTCAAATGGATCTATCGAAACCGCAGCCGACGGCAGCGGCTACAAGTTTCCAAACTCCAAAAAGGTTTACGTCGATGGCAAACTGCATGCAGATGTCCGCGTGCCGTTCCGGGAAATCTCGCTCGCGCTGACGAAATCGATGAACGGCGAGATCGAAGTAAACGAGCCGGTGCGCGTTTATGATACGAGCGGCCCGTGGGGCGATCCAAGCGTGACGCTTGACCCGGTACAAGGGCTTCCGCCCTTGCGCCGCGATTGGATCCTGAAACGCGGAGATGTGGACGAGATCGAAGGCCGGGTCGTTAGGCCCATTGATGATGGATATCTCTCCGTTGCGCATGCCGAACGTTCGTCAAAGCGCAACGGAAACTCCAAATCCCAAGCTCCAAGTTCCAAGAAACTCTCAACACTCAACCCTCAACTCTCAACTCGCCGTCCACTGCGCGCGCGCAGTGGACGCACTGTCACGCAGCTCTGGTATGCGCGTCAGGGAATCATCACGCCCGAGATGGAATTCATCGCCATTCGCGAAAATGGACACGCGAATTCATCTTCTGTAGCCGCGGTCGCTGACCGCGGCGCCGCAGCCAACGGCAGCGGCCACAATAGAAACGATCTTCGTCAGCAACATGGCGGCGAATCGTTCGGAGCGAACATTCCACGCGGGATCACGCCCGAATTCGTTAGGCAAGAGGTTGCGCGTGGACGCGCGATCATCCCGGCGAACATCAATCACCCGGAATCCGAGCCGATGATTATCGGCCGCAATTTCCTGGTAAAGATCAACGCCAACATCGGCAACAGCGCTGTGGCGTCGTCAATCGAGGAAGAAGTGGAGAAGATGCGGTGGGCAACGAAATGGGGCGCCGATACGGTGATGGATCTTTCCACCGGCAAAAACATTCACGCGACGCGCGAATGGATCATTCGCAACTCGCCCGTGCCGATTGGCACCGTGCCAATCTATCAGGCGCTGGAGAAGGTTGGGGGACGCGCCGAAGAACTGACATGGGAAATTTATCGCGACACGCTCATCGAACAGGCAGAGCAAGGGGTCGATTACTTTACCGTTCACGCCGGCGTCCTGTTACGCTTCATCCCTTTAACGGTGAAACGCGCGACCGGAATTGTTTCCAGGGGCGGGAGCATCATGGCGAAGTGGTGCCTCGCGCATCATCAGGAAAGTTTTCTCTACACGCATTGGGACGAAATCTGCGAGATCATGGCCGCGTACGACGTCAGCTTTTCTATCGGCGACGGGCTCCGGCCGGGCTCAATCGCCGACGCCAACGACGAAGCGCAGTTCGCCGAGCTTTACACGCAAGGCGAGCTGACAAAGCGCGCCTGGGCGCAGCATGTGCAGGTGATGAACGAAGGCCCCGGCCACATCCCCATGCACCTGATCAAGGAAAACATGGAGAAACAACTCGAGTGGTGCGACGAAGCGCCGTTCTACACGCTCGGGCCACTCACCACCGACATCGCGCCTGGGTACGATCACATCACCAGCGCGATCGGTGCAGCGATGATCGGCTGGTATGGATGCGCCATGCTTTGCTACGTCACCCCGAAAGAACATCTCGGGTTGCCTAACAAGAAAGACGTGAAGGACGGCGTCATCGCCTACAAGATCGCCGCGCACGCCGCCGATTTAGCCAAAGGCCATCCCGGCGTGCAATACCGGGACAACGCGATCTCGAAGGCAAGGTTTGAATTCAGATGGGAAGACCAATTCAATCTTTCACTCGATCCCGAAACCGCGCGCTCTTTTCATGATGAGACCCTTCCGATGGAAGGAGCGAAATCAGCTCATTTCTGCTCGATGTGCGGTCCGCACTTTTGCAGCATGAAGATAACGGAAGACGTGAGAAAATATGCGGCGGAGCAAGGCATCGCCGAGGAGGAAGCACTCAAGCGGGGCATGGAAGCGAAGTCGAAGGAGTTCGTGCAAAACGGCGCGGAGGTTTACGCGAAGGCCTAATTTCAGGCGTTTTGCCCGCGGCCAAAAAAATAAATCCAAATTGCAATTGACATTCTTTCCTAAGTAGTGCATATACACATTCAGATGCCAAAAGAACTGGATATGTCGGCGGCGGAAAACTGTGTGTGCTTCAACTTGCGTTGGGTGACGCGGGCGGTGACACAGTTTTACGACGCGGAAATGCGGCGGCACGGAATTCGTCCCACGCAAGGAACGATGTTGACGTCATTGAACGCTAGGAAAAGCTGGAACATGGCCGAGTTGAGTGACTGGCTGGGTATGGAGCGCACAACACTCGTGCGGAATCTTCGGCCGTTGCAGCGGGACGGGTTCGTGCAGGCCACTGGCGGCGGGCGCGGCAATCGCGTGGAACTGGCAATTACGGCCAAAGGCCGAAAAAAGATTGAGAAACTCACGCCGGTTTGGAAGTCCGCGCAGAGCGCCGCAGTCAAAACGCTCGGTGAAAAACGTTGGTC
>JBKPLM010000128.1:0-12240 GCA_046731655.1 Verrucomicrobiota bacterium
ATAATCACCCCTGGCATTAGCCAGGTAGGACCAACGATGAACCACCGCGGCAGCGCCAGGTAAATTCCTCCGATCGCGAGCAGGGCCAGGATCGCCTGCCAACGTGGCTCGGGTTTATCAATATGATCTGCCGCAGCGGTCAATACGTCGGGTTATAGCCAAAATTCAGAGTTGCGCGAGTCGTGGTTTTGAACGCCAGCCTCGCCTGCTCGTTAGAAGTCCCCCTCGTCTCGCCTGTCACGATCACGAAGAATTGCTCGGAGCCGGCGCTCGAGACTACACTTCGCAAGTGTCCAAGCGCGTCTGCTATATCCACGTCGGTCCGCACAAGACGGGAACCAGTTCTATCCAGTGGTTTCTAAAAGAAAACCGAACGGAGTTACTGAAGCATGGTTATTTCGTACCGGAAAGCGGAGCCAGACACGGCGCGCACCACGCGATCGTTCGGAACCTTTGTGGGCAACAGTTGCCGGAACGCCACGCGTCTGCAGGTTCTGATTTTGCTCGAGCTCTGGAGGAAACGCCGTGTGAGGCAGTGGTCATTTCATCCGAGGACCTGCACCACCTTTTGAGAAAGAGAGAGTACACCGAAGCATTCTTCGGTCGAATCGAAAAGCTTAATCTCAAGCCGAAGCTCGTTATGTTCCCGCGCAACCAATCGCAGTGGATCAATTCGCGTTACGCGGAAGTGGTCAAGGGCTTCCGCCGATCTGAATCGTTTCAGATCTTCGCTTCCACAATGGCCACTCGGCACCATGCCATGAAGTTCTCGCCTTGGATCGGGTTGGCTGCCGCCCATCATACGGAACTGATTGCTCGACCCTTTACAAACGAAACCATCTCCCGTGGTGTAGTGCCGGAGTTTCTTCTGGCCATCGATATGGATCCGTCGCAATTTCGCGTTACCGCGACGCGCCGCAACGAATCGGTCGGGCCATTTACTGTTAGCGTCGCCCGCTCTGTGCTCCACGCCATAAGCAAGCAGCTCAAGTGGTTGCAAGCCGAGCAATGTAAAAAAAGCCTCGCCGAATATCTTAACCAAAATGGATGGGCCGATACTGGATACTGCGGGCTGACGACCCCCCTAGCGCGGCAGATCGAGAGAGAGTTGCAGTCAGATAACGATGCATTTGCAGAACGAACCTGGGGCAGACCGTGGGCAGAGATTTTCGCTGCCGAGATCAGCGAAGAGTTTAAGCCTAACGACTTCGAAATGTCCCAGCCAGGTTGGATCACCAGACGGCGGCTTCGGCGTGCTATTCGCGACATGAAGGCTATCGCGGCAGAGATTCTGCTCGATCCGGCACTCGCCATCGAGACGCCTTGGAACGATTTGCGAAAACGCAATGGCTGAATTACACGAAAATCGATCCTCGACCTTAAATCAAATATGCTAATTGACCGGTCTCGTATTCCAAAATTGATGTAAGCGTTGGATCCTACGCAATTAGCAGCCGAAAATCTTGAATCCGATCACCGTGTCCTGCGCATCATATTACCATGTTCGTTTCCCAAACTGATACACGGAAATGTTAAGACGCATTCTCAAATGGCTCGGCGCGATTACTGCGGTCGTCGTAATCGCGATTGCAATATTCTTAATCAATCTCATTTGGTTCCGGCCGTGGAGTCTGAATCTGTTTTACGAAAAGGTCTTCGCCGAAATTCTCTTCGATCATCCGGAGATACTCTCCATGCTCGGTTTGGTCGAGCAATTCGGCCTAACCAGTCATAACGGAAAACTCGACGACGAATCGCCGGCGCATCAACAGCGCGAAGTCGACAGGTGGAAGCGCGACCTGGCACAGCTTCGACAATATCCGCTCGATCGCCAATCAGCTTCGCAAAAGCTTTCGACGCGCGTGCTGGATTGGTTTTTGAGAGTGCAAGCCGAAGGTGAGAAATGGCAATGGCACAATTATCCGGTCAATCAGCTTTTCGGAGTGCAGAACCAGTTTCCCTCGTTCATGGCGAACACGCACCGGCTGCTGAGCCGGAAGGACTGCGATTACTACGTGATGCGCCTCGATGCATTGCCGAAGAAATTCGACCAACTCCTCGACGGGTTGAGAATTCGGGAACAAAAGCAAATCCTGCTGCCGCGTTTTGTGGTCGAGGAAGTGCTCAAGGAAATGACCGAATTTATCGGCAGACCCGCTTCAGAGAATATTCTAGCGACCTCATTCAAGACGCGCACTGCCAAGATTGACAAGTTAACCGAGGCAGATCGCGCCGATTTTCAAGGACGTGTGGAGTCGGCA
This sequence comes from Verrucomicrobiota bacterium, assembly GCA_046731655.1. Classification (GTDB taxonomy): domain Bacteria; phylum Verrucomicrobiota; class Verrucomicrobiia; order Chthoniobacterales; family UBA10450; genus Udaeobacter. The sequence goes on from JBKPLM010000128.1 coordinate 2,262, forward strand.
ATAACTAACAAGGTCTACCCGGCCTATCAAAAACTGATCGACTATTTCCGAGAACTTTTACCGAAAACGACAACTGACGACGGTGTCTGGAAATTGCCGGATGGCGATGCCTACTACGCCTACAAGTTGCATGAAAACACCACCACCTCACTTAGACCGGATCAGGTACATGAGCTCGGTCTGCGCGAAGTGGCTCGCATCGAGAGCGAGATGCGAGCAATCCTGGACGCGAACGGCTTTGCGGGTCAACCGATCGGAGAGGCGATCGACAAGCTGGGGAAAGATCCGCGTTTTCTTTATCCAAACGATGACAAAGGTCGCTCCGCCGCCTTAGCGCAATACACGCAGTTGATCACGCAAGCGACAGGGCGTTCATCCAAAGAACTGTTTCTCACCACTCCGCGCGCGAAGATTGAAGTGCGCCGTGTTCCCGAGTTTAAGGAAGCAACGGCGCCGGGCGCATATTACGAGATTGCCGCCATGGATGGCAGCAGGCCGGGAATTTTCTACGCGAACCTGCGTGACATGAATGAAGTGCCCAAGTGGAGCATGCCAACACTCTCGTACCATGAGGGCGTGCCAGGACATCACTGGCAACTCTCCACCGCCGAAGAACTCAAAGGCGTTCCACAATTTCGCAAGGTGCTGCCGTTCACGGCGTACATGGAGGGCTGGGCGCTTTACTGCGAATGGCTGGCGAAACAGATCGGATGGTATGACAGCGATTCGTTTGGAGATCTGGGACGCCTTCGTGACGAACTTTTCCGCGCGGTCCGATTGGTCGTCGATACAGGCATTCACGCGAAGCGCTGGACCCGCGAACAAGCAATCGCGTACATGCGCGAGAAAACCGGGATGGGAGAGAAAGAGGTTAAATCTGAAATCGAACGTTACATCGTCGCACCTGGTCAGGCGTGCGCCTACAAAATCGGCATGCTAAAAATTCAAGAACTGCGCGCTCGCGCACAAAGCGAACTGGGAGAAAAATTCGATCAACGCGAGTTTCACGATGCCGTACTCAAAAATGGCGCGTTGCCCCTCGAGATTCTCGAAGAACAAGTAAACGATTACGTTCAGCGCAAGAAAGGATAGACTTTCTTGAACCGCGGATTACCCAGCGCGGCGCAGCCGCAACCGAACGTAACTTAGGCTTCCAGCCTGCCGTTTCCCCTTACAGGCAGGATGCCTGTGTTACGTCGCCAGGCACACTGAAAATTTGCTCAAACTAGCGAAGACTTTCGTGTATAGCTATGCGGATGACACAGATGAGCCGCTGTTTTTTCGTTGTCATTCTGAGCGGAACGAACAATCTCTGAACAGGTTGTTTCATCCGCGAAATCAGCGGTTATCAAGGTAATGCGCAAAGTTCTGGTCATCCTTGGAATTCTCATCGCATTTATCATTGCCATATTGGCAAGCTGGATTTTCGGTGGACGCCAGATTGCACTTTTTTTCGATCGCTTCGGAACGATTGAAATGACCTCAGCACGAATTGATTCGATCGGATACGAGGGTAGCGGAACTGGCGGCATTCTTCACATCAATGACCTTGAACTCAGCCTTAATGACAGGAACGGTCCGACTCCCAGCGTCGGCACAACCAAAAATGATCAGCTTGCTCTGGCAGACCGAGGGAAAGTTTTCGCTTTCGGCTCGGTGCGGAGCGATTCGGAAAACCACGTTACTGTACCGCCCACAGGCGACAATGCTTTCATCCAAATCCGTCGGAGCATTCTGAGTTGGCCAACGCCATTCGAGGTCAATTTTATGACCGGCCATTCACCGTCATGGAAACGCGATTTGTATTATCGATTGCTTTGGAACAAGGCCTCCGGGGCAAAGTTAGAAATGCTGTGGAGGTACGAACAATACTTCTATCCAGGCAACGGCTGGGCAAGCGGGTTCATGACCCGCGAAGGCTCGACGGGCCTGATCCAACTGGATATCAGTCCCTGAGACCGAGCAGAGCTATCGGCAAACTTGTCTATCGAGCAGTTAGCGGCATCGTTTCGATGTGCGACTCTCTCGCAAATTTCAAAAGCTTTTTTCCCGCGATGCAGCAGAAAGCCTGTGGGAAAACGCCTGTCGCTGGACCCATCCGGTGAACTCGCGTCAAATTCTGGCTGGCATTGACCGGACGGAATTAGAAAACCTGCGAGAGCGCTACCCCTACCGGCCAAACGCACGAAAGATCAACGCTTACGAAGACGCAGCATACTGGATCGGCGTAAACGTTAAACGCGCCCAAGACCTTTGGCTCGATCGGTGCCCGCCCCTTGATATTCTGGACCTTGGCTGCGGCGCCGGTTATTTCCTGTATCTCTGCCGGCTCTTTGGTCATGAAGGACTCGGGTTTGATACCGATGAGGAGCCTTTCTTTCGCGGGACAACCGAATTCTTCAACGTTCGCCGCATCATTGGGCGCATCGAACCGCAAACGCCGTTGCCCGATCTCGGAAAGAAATTCGATCTCGTAACCGGCCACCGTGTCTGCTTTCACCGGGTCACGCGAGCCAACAGCGGAGAATGGCTCGAATGGACACCCGCAGATTGGGAATTTTTTATCAAGGATATCCGAACACGATTTCTCAAACCGGACGGCCGTCTGTTGCTGGAGTTTAATCCGCGACCGGACGGATCGTCATTTTTCACTCCGGAGTTACGTGCATTCTTTGAATCGCAAGGCGCACGAATTTTCCGTTGGAAAGCGCTTCTGGCAGCGGATCCCAGTCAACGCCCACGGTTCAAGTGGACCTAACAATTGTAGGACAGGCGACCCGCCTACCGTCAGCAGCAACCAGAGCGGTTGGCCCATAACGACGTGCAGACGTCACAATTTCCAGTCTGCGCAATCCCAGCCGAGCATCTGCTCAACCTTCGCGATATCTTCCGCGAAAAGATTGTAGAGGAAAACCTTCTCCTCCCAATTCATCGCACGATTATATGGCACAATATTTCTGTCCTTACGGCGCACCGACCGAAGCGGTTTGACGTCGAGAAATGAAAAGATAGAGGTGAGTGTTTCACGCTGTTTCTCCTTAAACTCTTCAAACTTCACGGCCTTCACTTGCTCGCGCGGAAAAAATCTGAAGAGACGCTCGAGTTGTTGTCCGTAAAATCCTCGATCGATATATGCAAAACGGCGCGCTTCAGCCGGCGGCGCGCCGGCAATACGCGTTTTCTCTTCTCGCACGGCATCGAAAAAGTCGAGCGGCTCGCGGCCCCTGAATCGTTGCATGTTCCAATGAGCAAAGGCGCGGTCGACTGGATTTCGCAGGAGGATAAGCAATTTGATCTTTGGATTGTATTTCCAAATCCTCTCTGCTGCGGGCTCGTGATAGATGTAACTTGGCGTGCAATCACCGGCGATGGTTGAGGGACCAAGGGCCCGATAATGTTTGTGTAATTCCTCGTAATCAACATTCGAAGCGAACAGAGGGTCATTATCGAAAAAATGTATCTCCTGCTGATCGCCCATCGCGATATCTGGGTGTTTGCTTAGAAAATAGTGCAATGCTGTCGTGCCGGATTTTTGCGCTCCGGCCAGAACGAAATCGAGCCGGTCGATCTTTCGCCGCCTGGTTCGAAGCATGGGCGCAAGTTATTCAAGCCGGCACGATTGGCGAGACGCTAATATCTGTTCAGCAGAGTTGCTTGAACCGCCTCTCCCCGGCTCCCGGGGGGAGGATTGAGATCAAGGGCCACAGGTTTCGCCCTAGTTCAGCAATCTCTCATCCCTGCCGTCTGCTTTGCCAAGGAAGGTGAAACAGTCAAGCACTCTGGCTTTCCAACAGAGCTACTCCGAGTCAGTGCGCTAGGCCATCAACCTTTGTTCCACGATCGCAGCGTGTGAATAGTTGTCGCCCGCCAGAGATCATCGACGGCGCTCGGAATGACAGAAAGTGCTATCAGAGCTGCTTCAGCAGTGTTTTCCAGCGCGCCCATGCTTCGTCGCGCGCTTTTTTGTCTCCTTCGCGGACGTTCGGGTTGGCGGGTTCGCCGGAGCGCATGAATCCGTGGCCGGCGCCTTTGTAGATCACCGGTTCATATTTTTTGCCGGCAGCTTTCATTAGCTCTTCGGCCTTGGGAATGGTTGCGTTCACGCGCTCATCGTTCTCGCCGTAAAAGCCGTAAACTGGACACCCGATGTTTTTGACTTTGGGAGCTTCATCGGGCGCGGTACCGTAAAACGAATAGGCCGCTCTTAGTTTTGGATTTTCATTCGCGTACGTAAACGCCCATCCCCCGCCCCGACAAAATCCACAGACAGCAAGCACGCCGTTGCACGCCGGAATTTTGAGCGCGTAGTCGGCGGTCGCGTCAAGAACCGCCTTGACCTGATCTTGCGTCACAGCCGAGATCGCTTTGCTCGCGCTATCTGCATCTTCAAACTTCTGACCGTTGAGAAAATCGGGCGCGATCGCGATGACACCGTTTTCTGCCAGCTCATCGCACATACTGCGCAGCCAATCAGTCAGGCCAAAAATTTCCTGAATGACCAGTACCGCAGGGGTTTTGTCTTTGCGCTCGGGATAAACGACAAAGGCTTTAATCGTACGGTCGCCTGACTTGATATCGACCCATTCGCCGTGGCGTGGCGAATTGTTCAGGCGGTCCTTGCCGAAGTCTTTGTATTCCTGTGCGTGGATCAATGGTGCGATGAGGATGAACGTCAAAATGAAAATGCGTTTCATAATAGTCAGGAAATTCCTCCACTTCGCTCAGAACAACACAATGCGGGTCTAAGTTGAGACTGCGGCCGACGAATGCGACCTACCTTTGATTAACGCGTCGATACTCCAACGCCCGGGCCCGTAAAAGACCATGAACAAAAATATCCAGCAGAGAACGACCGCCAGTTCGCCTTTGTTCAAAATGGGAAAGAACTGCTCAGTAGGCGTTGGCGGATGACCGATTGCTTTGCCGGCTGCATGCACCATGAAGTAAGCTACCGCCATTTCGCCGGCAGAGATGAACGCTGCTAGACGCGTTAGCAAACCCAACGCAATCATAAACCCGCCGACGAGTTCAACGATTCCGCCGACAAGCATCAGGCCCTCAGCACCATGTCCGCCACCAGGGAATCCGAGAAGTTTTTGTCCGCCGTGACAAGCGAATACAAGACCAGCTATCAGTCGCATAATGCAATAAACTGGATCCGCGAAACGATTGAGAGAGTTCATAGCCGTTCAGGCTGAACGACGCCGAGCTTGTGTGTCAAGAAATTCAAATGGTTAAGAACGGCTTACGCAGTCATCCGGCGCGCCCGGCGGCCGCGCCCTACCTCACGCCGCTTTCTTTGCGGGTTGCTTCCGTTTCCTGCGTGATTTCGCTGTCGTCTTCTTTTTCCCGCCAGTCTGCTCCAAGCTCTTCTGCAAAACGGACACCAGATCGATTATCTTGGTCGGTTTGGGGGCTTTCTTTGGTTTTTCTTCAATTTCTTTCCCGCCCGCTTCCACTTTTTCTTCGATCACTTCCATGAGCGCTTCGCGGTAATCGTCCTTATACTTTTCGGGGTTCCACTTTGAGCTCATGCTATCGATAAGCGATTTGGCCATATTCATCTCGCGTTTGCCGACCTCGGTCTTTTTCGGAACATGCAATTTTCCAGGGTCTGCGAGTTCATCGGCGAAATGCATCAGTTCAAGAACAAGCGCGCCATCTTCTGGTTTTACGCCAGCGAGATATTGGCGTGTTTTGATGACCACTTTGGCGATACCAACCTTGCCGCTGTCTTTTAACGCATCGCGCAGGAGCGTATAAGCTTTGTCGCCTCCTTTTTGAGGTTCCAAATAGTAAGGTTTATAAAAAAACATCGGATCGATCTCTTCCTGATCGACAAAGTCCTGAATATCGACTGTCTGTGTAGCTTCGAGATCGACGCGCTGAAAATCCTCATCCTTCAGCACGACGTATTTTCCCTTCTGGTACTCGTACCCTTTGACGATCTGGTCCCACGCAACCTCTTTGCCATCTTTTTCAGCGACACGCTTGTAGTTCACCGGACTCAAATCGCTCCTGCGCAGCAGGCGAAACTTGAGTTCCTCACGTCGTGTCGCGGAATACAGAGCGATCGGGATGTTAACCAGACCGAAGCTGATGCTCCCTTTCCAAATTGCGCGGGCCATATGCAATTATTTCGCATGTCGGGACTGAATCGCGTGCTCAGCGCTTGTCATGTCGAGCGGAGCCGAGACATCTCTGGCTGTTGATTTAAGAATGGGAGCGCAGAAGCGAACTAGATATTTGATTTACTCACTTCACGTTCGCTCAGCCTTCGGCCTTGCCGTCTATATCGCGGTTTCCCCAGTCGCTCCATCCTCTACTCCGCAGCGTTACGCTCGAAATGATAAAATGTGGAGCGCGTTGCGGCTTGGGATCTTTAAGCGGCCAGCTCCAGTTCCTGGCGGGATATGCCGCGCAGTTCGAAAAGTCGGATCAATGTTTCTTCGATCAGGTTGTTCGGACACGATGCACCGGCGGTGATCCCGATGACAGCCGGTCCATTCGGCAACCAAAAATGCGAAACTACTTCGCGTTTCTCGTGCAGGTTGTAGTGCTTGATCTCCGTAGCGGAAACCAGCCGGGACGCGTTGAGCACGAAATAGGTCGGCAATTTTTCTTCGCCCATCTCAGCGAGGTGGGACGTGTTCGAACTATTATAACCCCCCACAACTAGCAGTAGGTCCATTGGCACATCCAATAGTTCGCGCAGTGCATCCTGTCGCTCCTGTGTCGCGCCGCAGATCGTGTCGAAAAATCTAAAGTTCTTCTCCGCAAGCTCCGGTCCGTCTCGATCGACAATGGCCCGCCGAACTCGGCGCTGCACTTCTTCTGTCTCGCCGCGTAGCATGGTGGTTTGATTTGCTACACCGACAGTTTGCAAATGCACGTCGGGATCGAACCCGGGCGAATGCGCGCCCCTGAACTTGTCGAGGAACGCGTGTTTGTCGCCACCGTGCCTGATATAGTCGCAGACGTAATCGGTATCTTCGAGCGTTAGAACGACGACATAATGTCCGCTACCATCGCCAAGTGCGCGCGAGCTGGTTGCCTTGGTCTCTTCGTGTTCGGCCTTGCCGTGAATAATGGAAGTGGCCGATTCGCTCGCGTATTTGCGCACCCGTTTCCAGACGCTCATCACGTCGCCGCACGTGGTATCGACAATCTGGCAGCCGCGATCCTTGATCTGTTGCTGAATTGCTAATTCGGTTCCGAATGCCGGCACGATGACCACGTCCTCGGGACCGAGGTCGGAGATGTCGGCCTCCTTGTTCTTGCCGGTTAGATTCTTAATGCCCAGCGAGGCGATCTGATGATTGACCTCGGGATTATGAATGATTTCGCCGACAATAAAAAGCTGGCGATCTTTAAAAACTTTGCGCGCTGCATACGCGAGGTCGATCGCGCGCTCTACTCCGTAGCAAAAACCAAATTGTTTCGCCAGGCGCACAGTGGTGTCGCCCACAGAGATGGTTCCACCCGCCCGGCGCACCTTCTCGACAATATCGCTCCGATAGTGCGATTCGACTTGTTGCTGCACCGCAGCCATCACGTCGGGAGTGCGGAGATTCACTTTCTCCCGCGCTGTTGTGCCGCTGGAAATCAGATTCGTACTCATGGCTTTGGCAAACGTAACCCTAATCGGCCGTTTTCCAATGGCCGGCCCATGGGCCGAAATCTCCTTATCTGCAGACGATCACTGGTCGACCAGCAGCGGACCGGGAGGATCCTTAAACCAGCTGGCGGACATCAGTTGCGAGCGCGGCGGGTCTGGGTCGCGGCTTTGATCGAGCCGGCGAACCAGGTTGCCGTATTTCTTGTCCTCGGGAAACGAGCTTGCGATTTCCACCGGTGTGCCGATCCGGGTCAAGGCGAAGAGTCGAGCAGCGGCTTCGCGATGGAGACGAACGCAGCCATGGGTATGGGGCACGGGCCAAACAAACCCTTCGTGAAATCCATAGGCGGGCGCGAATTCGCACCAGTAAGCCATCGGATAACCTCGGTCCGGCTCGCTCTGCCGGCGGCGCTCCTTTTGTTTGCTGTAAATCGTGAAGTGGCCGTGCGGAGTTGGGGCACCAGGTCTGCCCACGTTAGCCTGAACAGCCATTAACACACGGTCTCCTTCCATCACAAACAGGTTTTGCGTCGAGGTGGAGAGTTTCACTTTTACCTTGGAAGGATCGTGCGGGCGATACGCCGTTACGCGATAGGAGCCGCTGGCCACATGCCCTGTTTGACACCCAGTCAGCAGGAGGAGCGGACCGCCAGCACACAGCAAGAGTAATCGGGAGATATGTCGCATACGAGCATACTGGATAAGATCAGACAGCTTTTTGTCAACCCGCCTTCCCTCGCGCAGGACGTAGCAGGCAAGTCGCCGGTTGCTAACTCAGATCACGTAATCGGCGGTCGCGTGGTGAAAACCGTTAGGAACGCGACTTCGACAGCCAGTGCTTCGTGAATATTGCGATTCAGATGGTCGCGCAATTCTTCGAGACAGCGGATGCGTTTCAGAATTTCCCTCGAGCTAAACCGCTTCGCGAGCGCAGTCGTTTCTTTTCTAGCGTCAGGCAGGCTGCGTTGCGCCACACCGTTACTGGAACGCAGAACGTCAGACCACCAGGCGAATAACGTCTCGATCAATCCCGCGCGCCGCTGCAGATAAAGACTTTCGGCAAGCGCCTTGTAGTATTGTTCGCGGTCTTCCAGCCACGAACCATCGGTCGCATTCTTGTAACGTGTTTCCTCCTGCTTCAATGCTTCATCTGTTTCGCGCTTAACTTCTTCACGAACGGCGCGGAGCAAACGCTGAAATTCCTGGGCCAGTCGATAGGCAAACTGAATGGACCACCTTTGTTCGTGGGACGCGTGTTGCAGTAATTTCACCAGATTTTTTTCTTCGTCGCTCGTTTGCAGCTGGCCATCTCGTGCGAGGGGAATTGCAATGCACCGCGAAAGAATTGTCTCCGGTAGAGCTTCCGGCAGAGCACTCAGCAGGAGCAGTAGACAATCCTTGGGCGGTTCCTCCAATGTTTTGAGAAACGCGTTTGCAGCTTGAGGCTGTAGTCGATCGGCATCTGAAATGATCGCCACTTTGCGTCGTCCATTAGATGCGCGCATCTGCAACGCATGCTCGAGATCACGAATTTGCTCGATAACAATACGCCGCGATTTCGATTCCGGTCGGGCAACGAAAATTTCACGGGCCTTGGCTGAAAAAACGTCATCGGCAGGTGTGCTATTCACAAGGCTGGCCAGATCCGCGGCAAGCTGCTGCTTCCCGCTGCCGGGCGGCCCTGATATCAAATAGGCGTGCGCCAGTCGATTCTGTTCGTTGGCACGACGCAAATATTCAAGCGCTGTGGTGCGGGAGAAAGCCATCTTAGGATTGCGGATTGCCGATTGCCGATTGCTGATTGTCGGTCAGCGCTGGAAAGCGAGAGCAAAGTATTTTCCAAATCTGGTTCTCGATCTCTTCGGCGCCACGCGCGCCGTTGATTAGGACAATGCGACTTGGCTCATGCGCGGCCAGCTCGCGATACGCTTCGCGAACCAGCTCGTAAAACTCATCCGGCTCCTGCTCCATCCGATCTGGCCTACGCGGCCTCTGCATTCGCAACTTCGCGCTGGCCGCGTCGATATCGAGGACAAAAGTGACGTTTGGAATGCAATCGCCGACCGCAAACGCATTCAAATGCTCGACCATCTTACGATCTAATTTTCGCGCCGCGCCTTGATAAACAGTGGTGGAATCAAAGAAACGATCGGCAATCACACACATGCCACGTTCAAGCGCTGGCTTGATAACCTCGCGCACCAGCTGGCTGCGACTCGCCTCAAAGAGAAGCAGCTCGGTTTCTGGGGTCATACCGGAATTGTGCGAAGCAAATTGCAAAAGCTCGCGAATGGTTTCGCCAATCGGTGTGCCGCCCGGTTCGCGGGTCACTAGATGTGGCACGCCGGAACGCTGCAGTCG
>JBKPLM010000129.1:0-4021 GCA_046731655.1 Verrucomicrobiota bacterium
TCTGGCCGGTTTGATGTCGCAGGCGCAGGTCCCTGACCAGTGTGCGCTCGCCGTCCCACGAAAAATCAGCTGTGAGATCGGAAAATGGAGCTTTCTTGTAGGTGAACCGGCCAAAGGCAATGTGGCCAATGATATCTGGCCTGAAGCGAGCTGCGCCAAAATTTATCGAGCCGGAAATCTCGACCGCGGGCGGCGCTTGAAATTCAATGCTGGCGAGCGGCTCGCTCAGTCCGAATGCGCCAAGAAAAGCTTTCAAATCCAGACTGCTGCGCGCTTGGAAACTCGCCCTACTGCCTTCTACATTCCAATTGGCGCGCCCGGCAAAACTACCCATACCGTCACTCCATTCGCAATGTGCGACATTCAGCTGTTGATTGTTCCATTCTGTGGCAGCGGAGAGATCTCTCATTTCGTAGCTGCCCCGTTGCAGTCGATCGCCACGGAGTGTGGCTTCGACGCGCGCCTTCTCGATCTCGGCGACGTCGCCGCTAAATTTTATCTGTAACGATGGAGGTGTGTCTGGGAACCTGAACTTTTGCAGTTCAATCACCACGCGCTGTGCGATCAACAATCGCCTTTGCCATTCTTCAGCTGAAAGCGCAGGCGACGGTTGATAATTCTCGCGCTTAATCAGTTGCCCGGTCGCAGAAATTCGAATCCCGCAAAAGATTCCCTCCGCCTGGCTGACGTAAATTTGTTCTGGCGGAAAATAGACGTGAGCGCGCAAATTTGTGAGCACCGCCCTGTCTCCTTTTTCATCTGCTGTCTTGAATGGAAGAGCGATTTGCGCGTCGCGCACGTCGAGCGCGTTGAGGAAGGGTTCGTGATGGATGAGCGCCGCGTAATTAATATCGAGCGAGACCTCGCTGATCAGGGCGAGGATATTCTCACGATTCTTGTAATCGAAAATCCGTACATTTTTTGCGATCAGGCCGCGAAATGGATCCAGCGTCAGGCGCCCGATACTGGCTTCGACCCCGCGCTTGTGCAATTCCTCCACTACGCGATAGCGCCATTGACGGCCAAATCCTCTCTTGGCCAGGTAATAACCGCCGCCGCCAATCCCAAGAATTACGGCAAGAATCACGAGGCGCACAAAGCTCACGGCGATCCGGTGCGCCCAGGTTGCCTTTCGACGTCGTCGGCGCGGCCGAACCTGCGGTGGTTCGAGGACGGGCGGCATGGTGTTCGTTGAGGCGTTAAAGCGTTGCAGCGTTGAAGCGGTAGACCATTGTAACGCCTTAACGATTCAACGCTTCAACGTGATATCAATCTCCGATCTCCCTTCTGTTAACGCGTCGTTTAATTTGGTGAGCACAGTCTTCATTTCAATGGGCTGGTACTTCATCCGGCATGGCGCGTGGCGTCGGCATATGGCGTGCATGATCACCGCTGTGATTTCCTCGGCTTGTTTTCTGACGGGCTACATCATTTATCACGCGAACGTCGGTGAAAAATCTTCGGGATACACGGGATGGATTGCCGCCATTTATTTTCCGATACTGGCTTCGCATGTCCTGCTTGCCTTTGTGACGCTGCCTTTGGTGATTATCACCCTGATTCAGGTGTTTCGTCGCCGATGGGATCGCCACAAGCGAATCGCGCGTTGGACGATCCCGATCTGGCTCTATGTCTCAGTCACGGGCGTGCTTGTGTATTTGATGCTCTACAAATGGTTTCCCCCAGGAGGTTGAATGCAACCTTTTGTTGCATATGCCACAAAAGTTCCGTAACCAAGGATTTGTTCGCGTCAGGCGAAATCTTGCACTTGGCCATTAGTTGATGTTTGATCACACGGTGCTTATCCCGCGAATGAAACAAGCTTTATGGTGACGATTGCCACGTTTAATGATCCGGCGAAGGCGAGGCAACTAAAACGGCGCTTCCAAGATGCAGGATTGCGCGCCGATGTTCATAATGAAGCGCCCTTACAGCAGGTTGGCTTCATGTCGCGCCCCCAGGCGAACGCAAAGGTAATGGTTGAAGACACCGATTTCGAGAGCGCCCAAAATCTCATGGTCGAATGGGAGGCGACGGATCCCGACATCTCCGCGGCTCTTGTCCGTTGCCCCCAATGCAGCTCTTCGAATATCGAATATCCACAGATGACTCGAAAATTTATGACTCCTGCGCTGGTTGGAGTGCTTTGCGCGCTCAAAATTATTCCCAAGGAGTTTTACTGCCAGGACTGCCATTTTACCTGGAGCAATCGGGAAGAGCGCACCATCGGACGCCTGTGGCATCGCTTCTTTCCTGGAAGCGAATCCGGGACCGGCGCCTCGTAGGCAAACCGATTTAAGTGGCGGCGATTGGCTCCTCGCACATGATTCTTCTTGTGATGGATCCTGGGTTGTCTTGGTGTTTTTTGGTTCGCCGCGCGACCCTCGGATTTTGCTCGAAGTCTTGACCACATTTTGCCAACCATGAAGTGGCTTTTCGTCTTGCTACTCGCGTTGATCATCTTCGGCGGCGCGGCGTGGTTTGGTTATAACAGTTTTGTAAAAGAGGAAATCGCGGTAAAAAAAGAGCAGCGTGGGGAAGTGACTCCTGCGCCTGCGCCAGACATCAGCCTCCCCGAATTTCAGGCAGCAGCGCAACTGCGACAGGACGGGAAAATGACCGAAGCTCGCGATGCGCTCATCGCATTTATCCAAAAATATCCCACCGGAAAACATCTCGAAGAAGCGAAGGACCTACTCGGGGAAGCGAACGTTGCGATTCTGCTATCGCGGTATCCATCTCCGGAAAAGACGGAATACGTTGTGAAATCTGGGGACGTGCTGGCCAAGATTGCGCGGAAGCTTAAGACGACTCCCGAGCTGATCATGCGCATGAACAATATGAGCGGCACGATGTTGCGCATTGGCGATCATCTGCTCATCTCGCATCCCGATTTCTCCATGATTATTCAACGAAAGGCGAATTCGGTTGTGCTTTTAAATCACGGCGCATTTTTTAAGCAATACCATGTTCGTGAAGCAAAGTTACCGGGCAAACAGCCAGCCAAAATCACGGCAAAAGTTGCTGAAACCATGGCTTGGAAGGACGGAAAACGCGTTGGCGTCGGCAGCAAGGAGTACCTCAGCAGCACCCGATGGATCCGGCTGGGCGGCGCGCCAGGTTATACTTTGTATTCGGTACCGGATTCTGCACATCCCAATCTCGATCAGCCGCCGCCGCCAGCCGGTCTTGGCCTGGCGGCTTCCGACCTTGAGGAACTCAGCAGCCTTGTAAAGAACGGCATCGCTGTCACGATTACGGACTGATTTCAGAGTTAAGAGGTTAAAAAAGTTACAATGTTAAAACGGACACGATTGGACATGATGGCGAGTTTCTGGACTTTGTAACTCTCTTTACCTTGTAACTTTTAACCTCACCATGCAGTGGCAACCGCTCGATTTTGAAAAACCGATCTTTGAGCTGGAACGGCGCTTACAGGATTTAAAGAATCACTCGGACGCGCACGATGTCGATCTGGATTCGGCCGTGAACGCCATTGAGGAAAAACTTCGTGAAACGCGACGGGAAATCTATGGCAATCTCACTGCGTGGCAGCGGGTACAAATCGCGCGGCATACGCAGCGGCCGTTTGCCATGGACTACATCGAACGTTGCTTCACAAACTGGATTGAGTTGCGTGGAGATCGTCGCTTTGCCGACGATCGAGCCATGCCCTGCGGTCTGGCCACACTTGGCACGCAGCGCTGCGTCGTCATCACTCACCAAAAGGGTCGCAACACGAAAGAAAATGTGATGCGCAATTTCGGTTGCGCCCATCCTGAAGGTTATCGCAAAGCGCTGCGATTGATGCGGCTGGCCGAAAAATTTCGCGTGCCGGTTATCTCATTGATCGATACGCCAGGCGCTTTTCCTGGAATCGGATCGGAGGAACGACATATTTCAGAAGCAATTGCTGTAAATCTCTTCGAAATGATGAGGCTTGGCGTGCCAATTATTGCCGCGGTCATTGGCGAAGGCGGCTCTGGCGGCGCGCTGGGCATTGGGGTGGCAGATCATGTAC
>JBKPLM010000130.1:0-4039 GCA_046731655.1 Verrucomicrobiota bacterium
GAAGGGCGATAATCCGGTGACGATCGCAAGAAAACTAAAGGTCCCTTACGACGATCTCATCGCGCTCAACCATATCGAGGATGCGCGCAAATTACGGATTGGCCAAAAGCTGTTAATCCCCAAGACAACCAAGCCAAAAACGACGAACGGAAAAGCGGCGAACCCCAAAGAAAAGAAAAATGAAGCGCGCCATACAAAGCAACAAGCGCGCTCGACCTGATTATGCATCGTAAGAGCGCCTATATCCTTTTTCTGGCCGTACTGGGGCTTCTCGTTATTGGGATTGTCATGCTCTTTAGCACCAGTGCATTTGCGCGCGACAGCCATGGAGACGTCTATTTTTTCATCAGACGGCAGGCGATTTGGTTCGGAATTGGTCTTGCGGTGTGCATCGTTGCCGCCCTGATTGATTATCACTTTTGGCAGCGCACATGGTGGCTGTGGTTTGCGTTGGCGCTCGTCGCATTATTGCTTTGTTATTTTCCGCACATCGGGATGCGTCTTAACGGATCGCGCCGTTGGATCGGTCTCGGCCCGATAACGTTTCAGCCCTCGGAACTGGCGAAGCTGGCGGCAATCGTTTTCCTTGCTGCCTGGTTTGCGCGACGCGAAGACGCAGGGAGCAATGTCTTCTTCGGACTTGTCCTCCCGCTTGCAATCATTAGCCTCCCGGCGGCACTTGTTCTTGGAGAAGTCGATCTGGGGACGACGGCCCTGCTGGGAACCACTGCGTTTGTGGTGATGTTCATTGCCGGCACGAATCCATTATGGCTCGGTATGATATCGTTCGCCGGCCTTGGCGGGCTTCTGATCGTTGCCAGCCGAATTTCCGAGCGAATGGGGCGCCTCTCCGCCTTTCTTCATCCGCAAAACTACAAGGAAGACGCTGGGTTGCAGCAGATGCAGGCATTAATTGCCTGGGGAAGCGGCGGAATGGAAGGACTGGGACTTGGTAATGGCCGTCAAAAAATGCTCTATCTGCCGTACGCGCATACCGATTTCATTTTTCCAATTATAGGCGAAGAGCTTGGCCTGCGGTTTAGTCTGCTGGTGATCTTTTTGTTCGTGGTCATCATTGTTTGCGGTGTCCTGATCGCGCTGCACGCCAAGGATCGGTTCGGCCTGCTTCTCGGCTGCGGCATTGTTTCGTTGCTAGCTCTGCAGGCGGCAGTCAACATTGGCGTGACGACGTCGCTCCTGCCGAACAAAGGGTTGCCGCTGCCGTTCATTAGTTATGGTGGTTCGAACTTGGTCGCGTGCATGTTCGGGATCGGTTTATTACTGAACATTTATAGGCAGGGCATTCTTGAGCCGCCTAAGAAACCTGTCGCCATGCGGGTGCGAGTAACGCCACGTATTTAGGGCGATGAATTCACAATGTATAGGCCGTATGAGTTGAAGTGAGGGATCAGATCTTATGAATGCAATAATCGCATGCGGAGGAACTGGCGGACATCTCTTTCCCGGAATCGCCGTGGCAGAAGTGCTGCGCAACCGCGGCCACGAAGTGATGCTGCTAGTTTCTGAAAAAGACATTGATGCCTTGGCGCTTTCCGGTCGCGAGAATTTTCGAGTGGAAAAATTGCCCACCGTGGGACTGCCATCGCCATTTTCACCAGCGTTTTTTGGTTTTCTTCGCCGTTTTTACGAAAGTCTGGCGGTTTGCCGGTCTATCTACCGGACGTTCAAACCCCAGGTCGTTTTGGGCATGGGCGGATTTACTTCGACTGCGCCGGTGTTGGCGGGTCGGATGCGCGGTATTCCGACATTTATCCACGAATCAAACGCTATTCCTGGAAAAGCGAACCGCTTGACGGCGCGGATGGTGCGTACAGTCATGCTCGGGTTCAAGGAATGCGCGCCTTTTTTTCCAAAAACGAACACGGAAGTTACGGGCACTCCGGTCAGGACGGAACTGGTTCGTTTGGATCGACAGATGGCGCGTCAGAAACTCGGGCTCCGCGAGGACCTTCCGACGGTGCTTGTAATGGGAGGAAGCCAGGGCGCGAGCGGAATTAATCAGGCAGTGATTAAGGCCCTGCCGTTTTTAAGGAATCTTACGCTGCAAGTGATTCATCTTTCCGGCACGCGCGATGAGCGTTTGGTAGCCGATAATTATCGTCGCGAAAATGTTCCCGCCCACATCGCTGCGTTTCATCATCGAATGGAAGAAGTTTACAGCGCTGCTGATGTCGTGGTTGCGCGGGCCGGCGCAGCTAGTCTCGCGGAGTTCGCGGCCTTTTCGTTGCCCGGCATTTTAATCCCGTTTCCCTATGCAACCGACGATCATCAAACGCGCAACGCGGAGATCTATGCTCGTGTCCAGGCGGCGATTCTCCTCAAAGAATCAGAGGTCTCGGGCGAGTTACTGGCGCGTAAGATCCGGGAGTTAATCGAGGATCCAGAGCGGATTCGACAGATGGCTGCGAATTCTTCGCACCTGGCGCCGCAAGACGCAGCCGGCCGCGTCGTCACGACCATGGAGAGATATACGACTCATGAAGCCCGTCTCTGAAAATCCTGGCGTGCCTGCGCAACCTTCGTCGTGGACCGACCCCGTCGCCACGAGCGAGCGGGCTCTACCGCTTGATCTGACCGGATTCCTGACACATGAGCATCACCGGATTCATCTTGTTGGTGTCGCGGGCAGCGGCATGAGCGGTATCGCTGCTCTTTTGATCGCGCTTGGGCATACAGTCAGCGGCTCGGACAAGGTTAGCACCATGGAAACCGATCGATTGCAGCGACTCGGTCTGCGCTTTCGTGAGCAGCATCGACCGGAGGACGCCGGCACCGCGGATCTTATTGTCTTTTCTTCTGCGATCAAGAGCGACAACCCAATCCTTGTTAGCGCGCGCGATTGCGGAAGACCGCTCGTGCGCCGTGCGGAAGCTTTAGCCGCAATCATGCGGGCCAAACGCGGCATCGTTATCGCTGGAATGCACGGCAAAACGACAACCTCAGCAATGACGGCACACGCCTTGCGCGAGGGCGGCTTACATCCGTCCCATTACGTTGGCGCTGAGATTCCGATTCTGGGAACAAATGCCCACTGGGACTCGCGAAGCGAATATTTCGTCGCCGAAGGAGATGAGAGCGACGGCACTGTCGCGCTCTTTCAACCGGAGCATACGTTGATTCTGAATATCGAGGAAGAGCACCTGGATTTTTATGCTGACCTTGGCGCGATTGAAAAGGTTTTCGCGCAACTGATCACACAAACCACCGGCAAAGTTTTTTATAACGTCGACGACAAGAATGCCGCCCGAGTATGTCGATCTTTGACGCGCGCAATTTGCTACGGTTTCGCCGACAACGCCGATTATCGCGCTGTAGATATCCAGCTGAAGGATTTTGCTTCGAGGTTCCGGGTCAATCATCGCGGACAAGATCTCGGCGAAGCAGTCTTGAATGTGCCCGGACAACATAACGTTCACAATGCGCTGGGAGTGATCGCGCTCGCGTCAGAACTCGGCATTGGATTTGAAAAAATCGCAAAATCGCTGGCGAAGTTCGAGCACGCGCGGCGCAGGTTCGAGATCAAATACGACAGCCCGCGATTTCTTTTGGTAGACGATTACGGCCACCATCCGACGGAAATCCGTGCCACGCTCCAGACGGCGAGATCGGTCGGGCGCAAACGCGTGCTGACTATGTTTCAACCGCACCGTTATTCCCGCACGAAAGCGCTCCGGAAGGAATTTGGCCGCGCATTCGACGATGCGGACCGCGTGGTAGTGACGGATGTTTATGGATCGAACGAAGCGCCGATCCCAGGAGTGACCGGACAAATAATCGCTGACGAAATCGCTACGCACAGACATAACGGTGTCAGCTACGAACCACGTTTGGAATGGGTACACCGAGCTATCGGAAACATGCTTGAGTCCGGCGATCTCGTTTTGAGTCTCGGTGCCGGAAATATTCACGAGCAGTTATCCGTCCTCGCTGCTGACTTGGTTATTGCAGAAAAATTGAAAGAGATCGTGGGCGAAGATGGCCAAGTTCGTCTGTATGAGCAGCTGTCGAAACATACAAC
>JBKPLM010000131.1:0-9221 GCA_046731655.1 Verrucomicrobiota bacterium
GCTTTACGGTGCTCAGCTGTGCGACCAAACTTGATCGTCTTTTTTTGGTGTCTCATAACGCAGCGAATGTAATTCTACAGGCGGCGCTTACTCTTCGCCAGCCGCTCCGCTTGGGCCAGCACCATCGCTGCTCACCGGAACATCCAGAAGGCCGGGTTCGAATTTCATGCCCAGGCTCAGACCAAGCTGTTGTAGTTTGTCCTTAATTTCGTTCAACGATTTCTTGCCGAAATTACGGTACTTCAGCATCTCGGCTTCGGTTTTTTGGGCGAGCTGACCAACAGAAGTGATGTTCGCGTTATTCAAGCAATTGGCTGCGCGCACGCTGAGCTCGATTTCGTTCACGCTCATGTTCAGCAGTTTCTTGAGCTTCAGGTTTTCTTCGCTCACGCCAGCAGGCGTCTGGTCAAACTCGATCACTTCTTCGTTGAAGTTCACGAATACGTCGAGGTGGTGCCGCAAAATGGCCGAGGCCTGGAGCAACGCCTCATCGGGCGTTAAGCGACCGTCAGTCCAGATTTCAAGAACGAGCTTGTCGTAATCGGTGCGCTGACCAACTCGAGTATTTTCCACAGCGTACTTCACGCGCGTGACCGGAGAAAAGATGGAATCGATCGGGATCAGACCGATCGGCTGGTCTGCGCGCTTGTTTTCCTCGCCAGTGGCGAAACCGCGGCCGACGCGCACATCAAGCTCGGCGTCGAATTTGTGTTTCTTGTCCAGAGTGCAAATGACCTGCTTGGGGTTGAGCACTTCAAAACCCTGACTGGTTTGAATGTCGCCGGCAGTGACCTCGCCTTCTTTGTTTACAATTAGAGAAAGTTTCCTCGGCTCGTGATCCTGGCCATCGAGCTTGAATTTTACCTTCTTGAGGTTGAGGACGATGTCGGTCACGTCTTCGACCACGCCCGGAAGGGTGGCGAATTCATGTTGCGCGCCCGTGATTTTTGCTGCAGTGATGGCAGCGCCTTCCAAAGAGGAAAGCAGGACGCGCCGGAGGGAATTCCCTACGGTGTGCCCATAACCGGCCTCAAATGGCTCGGCGGTGAATTTGGCGTAAGTATCTGTGGCTGTGCTCTCGTCTTTGGCGAGAGCTTTCGGCATCTCAAAACGACCGTAACGGATTGGCATCTTATATTTTCGAATGTCGATTTTCGATTGACGATTGGAGACCGAGAACAGGCAGACAATCGAAATTCGAAAATCTTAAATCGAAATTCCTTCTCTTGGCCGGGTTCCCCCTGGCGAGTGTGGTTTCACGTCCAGCGACGGAGACCCAGGGACCAACGGCGTAATTACAAAACTCGCTGCGGAGTAACGAATAAAGGCCAAATCCGCGATTTTGCAAGCGGACAATTGGCAGGGCGCGACCGCCGTGCGCGCCGATTCGACCGATGGAATGAATGGCCTTCCGAAGCTGCAGGGAACCCTAACGAGTTATCCTTCGACGATTTCGTCCGGCAACTCATTCGCGTTTGCCGACGTTCTCGGAAAATGCGTGGTCAGCACTTTGCCGACTTCGTTAACCGCGTCGATTAGCGCGTGGCTGAATCTTTCATTCTGAAAATGGACGCGCATTCCATCCACAACGCGCTGCCAGAATTGCTCGCCGCATTTTTCGTGAACAGCTTCATCGCCAACAACGGCGAATTTGTGCGCTCGCGGCGCTATGAAAATTAGCACTGCATTGCGCTCGCGGGTTTTGTGCATCCCAAGCCGCTGAAATTTTTTCTGCGCAACGATCAGCGGATCGGCGCTCAATTTGCCGCGCTGAATAAAGACGCGAATCTCGCCAGACGTTTTAGATTCAGCCTCACGAATTGCGCGCAAAATATGATCGTGCTCGAGCTTGCTGAGAAATTCTTTCGTTCGCATTTGTTACCAGCTCGATCCTGCGCCGCCGCCGCCAAAACTCCCGCCACCGCCGCTAAAGCCACCACCACCGCCGCCAGATGACCAGCCACCGCCGCCCCCGCCTGCGGGGAAAAATACAGGACCGCCACGGCCCGATGAGTAACCGTAACCGCCAAGTCGCCGCAGAACTCTAGAAATTACGAACAGTGCGACGAGAAAAATAATGAAGAACAAGAAGCTTGGAGGGCCACCACCATGATGTTTCTCCCCAACCGTTTTGCCCGATCCCTTGTACTCGCCACGAATTGCTTGGAAAATCGAATCGATTCCCGCCGCGATCCCGCCTTCGTAATCGCCGCTGCGAAAATGCGGTTTGATTTTGTATTCGGTGATGTCGAACGCAGTGATGTCGGGCAGCGCCCCCTCCAAACCGTAACCGACCTGGATAAACATTTTGCGATCCTGAACGAACACAAACAGGACGACGCCATTGCGGCGCTCTTTTTGGCCAACGCCCCACGCCTGAGCGACGCGCTGCGTGTAATCTGCGATATCTGACTCGCTCTGCATCTTCGGGAAGACGGCGACAACAACCTGATCTGACGTTTCGCGCTCAAATTGGGCAAGCTGTTCATTAAGACGCCGCGCAGCTTCGTTTGGAACGACGCCGGCGTAATCGTTAAAATAACGCTCCGGTTTCGGCGGAATGACTTCGGCAGCTTGCGATCGTATTGCCAGCGACCCGAGGAATGCTGCGATTAAAAGGACGACTCGTTTGGTACGCAATACTTGTCGCGGCCGCCGTGTCAGCTGCTGAATCGCGGGTGATCTGCCTTTCGGCATGGCAGTCCCGCCCGCCGCTACCGCAAGATTGAGAATCACCTTATGGCGACGCAGCAGTCGCTGGCGTCGGCGCGGCGCCCTGATTCAAATTTCCAGCCGGCGTCGGCGCGGGGCCAAAATTAAATTGCACCGGCGGCGGTTTCTCAGAACCCGCTTGCGCCGTGAAAAATGGTCGTGGCGGAAAACCAAGCATTCCCGCGATCAAGTTTGTCGGAAAACTGCGCACCGCGACGTTGTAGTTTTGCACTGCAGTGTTGAAGTTACCGCGTTCGACCGAGATCCGGTTCTCCGTGCCCTCCAACTGCGCCTGCAGACCAAGAAAATTCTGATTAGCTTTTAACTCTGGATACCGCTCAACGACGACCAACAGGCGCGAGAGCGCATTGCTTAATTGTCCTTGCGCGGCCTGGAATTGCTCGAGTTGCGCCGCGTCGGTAGGCGCTCTGTTTGGATCAATTTGCACACGGCCAACGCTGGCGCGCGCATTTGTTACTTCAGTAAGAGTCGATTTCTCGAAATTCGCCGCGCCCGAAACTGTGTTCACCAGATTCGGAATCAAATCTGCGCGCCGCTGATAGACGTTTTGCACCTGCGCCCAGCTTTGATCGACGGTCTGCTGTAAGCGGACGAGACGATTATAACTGCCGCCTAGCGCCAGGGCGGCGATAACGACAATAAAAAGCAGGACTGCGAGGAACACCCCGCAACCCATTGTAAATTTGCTCATAAGGATTATCGAGGATCGTTTGCCAGACGAACGAGTAAGTCAATCCTGCATATGACTTACTGGTTGCGGCCTAACACCAGCCGCAGAAAATGCGCGTCGGAAAACCGTGCGTTTGATCCCTGCCGCACAACGACCGCCTCTAGCGAAGGAATAACGAACAGGCGTTGATAGCCCGAGCCAAGTGCCACGACCATGTCTGCGGGCGTGTCCTTGCACACGCAAACATTTGTCCATTGCGCATCCTGCCAACGTAAATCGAGCATTCGTTCCATGTCTGCCTCGCGACCGTTCGGCGCTTGCTGATTTAACCAAAATGTGAGGCCGTACGACGGGTTTGCAGACGAACCGGCAAACGCCTCTCGCAAAAGCGCTGGTGGAACAATCTGTCGCCCGTGATAGCTACCTTTGCCGAGAACCAGCTCGCCAAGCCGCGCCCATTCGCGAGCAGTCAAGTCAAATCCTGTTGCGGGCAGCGGATTGCCGTGAGCGTCTTTTTTGTAGTTGAGCCGGCCTAGTCCAAGCCGGTTCGATACACGTCCTTCGAAGTAGCTGATTACGTCGCGGCCTTTTAGTTTTCGGCGCAGCAGCTCTGAAAAGATTTGCAGATGGCTCGGCCCATAAATAAAGGCCGACCCGGGTTTAGCGACGGCCGGCAATCGAATCGCCATGGCATTGCGGTCGCGGATCGAGGGGCGCTGAAGACGTGACGCGCCTTCAATACCATCAGTCTGGCTTAGCAGCTCCCGGATGGTGATCTGCGATTTGCGCGGATCGCTTCTCCACTCCGTGATCGTGTCGGAAACAGGATCGTCAAGCTTGAACAATCCGTCGCGCACCGCAGCGAGCGCCGCAATCCCCCAGAAACTCTTTGTTCCGCTGAAGATTGGCCATCGTCCCCGTGCCGATCCGCCATTGGCATAATGCTCAAAAACCGTCCGGCCATTCTGTATGACCAGCATGGAGACACCGCGTTTGCTCTCAGAATATTTTGCCGCGCGCGCGCAATCAGTGGGCTGGATTTCAGCGCCGGCTGACGCCGATGTAGCAAGCGCAAGGACCAAGAAGCTGCTTAGCTGTGCGAAGCATAACCATGAAGAACCATTCATGCGTCAATCGCGTCGCGAGGCAAACGCCTATGATTCCGGCGTTGTAGCCGGAGTCGATGACTCCGGCGCGTCGGCATCGCCAGCGCCAGTTGGAACACGCGCCTTTGGCAAATGGCGTGTGCGCAACTCTTCTACATTCGGCAATTCGTCCAGATTCCGAAGCCCAAAATGATCCAGGAAAAATTGCGTAGTTTCATAAAGAAGCGGGCGCCCTGGAATTTCCGCGCGACCCGCGATCTTAACCAGGCCGCGCTCCATTAATGTTTGCAGCACACCGTCGATGTTGACCCCTCGAACTGCTTCGACATCTGCGCGGGCGATAGGTTGGCGATATGCAATGATCGCGAGCGTCTCCAGCGCAGGGGCACTTAACCGAGCCGGTTTTGGCGCGGGAAAAAGCTGGCGCACCCACTGGGCATATTTCGGATCGGTAGCCACCTGCCAGCCGTCCGCCTTTTCGTTAAGCTGAAATGCTCTCTGTTGCTCGATATACTCGATTTTCAATTGTTCGAGTGCGGCGGCAACCTCCGCTACGGTTATCCGAGCGAATTCGTTAGGCGAAAATTCATCTTCCACGCCGGCTCTTTTGATAGCTTCCGTCAGTTCACGAATTGAAAGCGGTTTCTGCGCGCTAAATAAAAGCGCTTCGATTACTCTCTCTAGCGTCATAAACACAAAAAGCGTGTCATCCTGAGCGGAGCGAAGGATCTCATACTCGAGATTTTCGACACACAGATTCCATTGCGTGACCCGTCGCCATTTGTGAGGTCCCTCACTTCGTTCGGGATGACAACGGGTTCAAACATTGTGCTTAGTCGGCCCCGATCGCGCTTTGGATGGCATCGGCGATTCGGTCCGCTTGCTTGTCGATCTTCTCAAGCTCGCGACCTTCGATAAGCAAACGAATTTTTGGTTCGGTACCCGAATAACGCAGGAGCACGCGACCCTTGCCGGAGAGTTCTTTCTCCGTTTCGGTTACCAGTTTCATCACTGTATTCAGCTCGGCGAGCGGGCGTTTCTCCTTCACGACCAAATTGCGCTGGGCCTGTGGATATTTTTCCAAACACGCCTTCAATTTGCTTAATGGCTGGCCGCTCTTGTGCATGATGCACAGAATCTGGAGCGCGCTGATGATGCCATCGCCCGTGGTGGTGAAATCGCGGAAGATAACGTGGCCGCTTTGTTCGCCACCGAGATTGAGTTTTTTCTGTGTCATCTCTTCAATCACATAGCGATCGCCGACTTTTGTCCGCAGCACTTTTCCGCCCTGGGCTGAAAGCGTTTCATCAAGCCCGAAGTTGCTCATGACTGTGGCAACAACCGTGTTTTGCTCCAGCCGGCCAACGCTTAAAAGATCCAGCGCAGCGATGGCGAGAATTTCGTCGCCGTCAACAATATCGCCATTTTCGTCACACAACAGGACCCGATCGGCATCGCCGTCATGCGTAATGCCAACGTCAGCACCGCTCATTTTCACAATTCGCTGAATCTCCTCGGGATGAATACTGCCGCAGCCATCATTGATGTTCATGCCATTTGGCTGGTTGTGCGCCACGGCAACGTCCGCGCCAAGTTCGCGCAGAATGCACGGCGTCGATTTGTAAGCGGCGCCATTTGCGACGTCCACAGCCACTCGCATTTCCTCCAGTGACATTCCACGCGGAAAACTCGCCTTGGCGAATTCGACGTAGCGGCCGAGCGCATCATCGATTCGCGTGGCACGTCCGATCTTGTTGGCGGTGGGCCGGATTGAATCGATTTCGCCGGTAAATACGAGCTGCTCGATTTTTTCCTCGACCTGATCATCGAGCTTGTAGCCATCATGCCGGAAAAATTTAATGCCGTTGTCCTGATAGGGATTATGCGAAGCCGAAAGGACAATGCCGGCATCGGCGCGCAGCGATCGTGTAATGTAAGCGACCCCAGGCGTGGGCAACGGCCCGATGACAAGAACATCGACTCCGAGTGAAGTGATTCCGGCCACCAGCGCGTTTTCGAGCATGTAACCGGAAAGACGCGTGTCTTTGCCGAGCACGATCTTGGGTCGCGCACCGGCTGGAGTCTTGCGCGGATTTAGCTGTGTAAAAATATACGCGGCTGCGCGCCCCAATTTCAGTGCGGTCTCAGCGGTGACCGGCTCGACGTTCGCGACACCGCGCACCCCATCTGTTCCAAAAATCTTCTTCCTTTCGGTCACGCCCTAATTGAAACGCTCGAACGTTGATTCGTAAACGGCAAAATTTCCTCAACAACAGCTCCGCGGGCATCACCGGCAACGCTGGGATTGGTTGCCACGCTTGGGCGCCGGGATACATTCGGGCGTGGAAATCTGAAAGTTGGTTCCACTGAATGACGCCAAAAAACCAGGAGCGACCTGTAGTCGCCGGTGAGGACAGCGGCCCCGCTAAAGATGTTGCAGCCAGCGACGCAAATGCTGAGGCCCACGGCAAAAAGGAAACTCCCGCATCGCGGCTGTCCAGAGAGTTCGGTGATTACGAATTGCTGGAAGAAATCGGTCGCGGTGGTCAAGGGGTAGTATTTCGCGCCTGGCAAAAGAGTCTCAACCGGATCGTCGCTGTAAAGATCATTGAAATTGGTCAGTTCACGACTAGCGCGCACTTGAAACGCCTTCGCCGGGAAGCGGAAGCCGCGGCGAAACTAAATCACCCGGGGATCGTTCCGATCTACGAAGTCGGTGAACGCGACGGCACGTACTACTTCAGCATGCGGTTCGTCGAAG
Organism: Verrucomicrobiota bacterium; assembly: GCA_046731655.1. Classification (GTDB taxonomy): domain Bacteria; phylum Verrucomicrobiota; class Verrucomicrobiia; order Chthoniobacterales; family UBA10450; genus Udaeobacter. The sequence goes on from JBKPLM010000131.1 coordinate 7,271, forward strand.
GAGATTGCCTCGACGAAGTAGTTGATCGCGGCTCGATATCCGTGCGGCAGGCAGCAGAGCTCATCGCGAAAGTCGCGCGCACTGTGCACTACGCACATGAACACGGCATTCTGCACCGAGACATCAAGCCGGGAAACATTCTGCTCGATGCAAACGGCGAACCACACCTCAGCGACTTTGGCCTGGCCCGATTAGTCGAACACGGGAGCACACTCACCGGCACGCTGGAAGTGATGGGCACGCCTTGTTACATGGCGCCGGAACAAGCGGTGGGTAACAACGCCGCCCTCTGCCGCGGCACAGATGTGTATGGACTTGGCGCGGTCCTCTACGAACTACTCACTGGCAATCCGCCTTTTTCCGGTGCAACAACCTACGAAACGATCCGTCTGCTGCTGGATTGCGACCCGCGGCAACCGCGTCTATTGAACCGAAAAATCGATCGCGACCTTTCTGCTGTTTGTCTGAAGTGTCTCGAGAAAAATCCGCGGTACCGTTACTCGTCGGCGCTCGAGCTAGCCGAAGATCTTGAACGCTGGCTATGGCACGAACCAATCCGTGCGAAGCGCAGTGGATTCTTCACACACGCTCGAAAGTGGGTGCAACGGAATCCGATGATTGCCGCCCTGATCACGTTGTCGGTCGTTCTTGCCGGAGGTTTAGGCATGATGACCTGGGAGCGTGAATCAGTCCGCAGAATCCCCGCAGGAATCGCAGTGCTTCCCTTTGAAAATCTGAGCGACAACAAAGAGGACGCCTTTTTTGCCGACGGCGTTCAGGACGACATCTTGACCAAGCTGGCGAAGATCGCCGATCTCAAAGTGATCAGCCGGACCAGCGTGATGGGCTATCGCGGCAAACGGGATTTACGTCAGATTGGGCGCTCGCTCGGCGTTTCACACGTGGTGGAAGGAACCGCGCGACGTTTCGGCAGTAAGGTGCATGTTAACGCGCAGTTGGTGGACACTCGCACCGACGTCGGGGTCTGGGCGGACGAATACGAGAGGGACCTGAACGGAGCATTCGCGATTCCGAGCGAGATCGCGCAAAAAATCGCAGAGGAACTGCACGCGAAAATTTCGGCTGCCGAGAAAGCCGCGATTCGACAGCCGCCAACCAACGACCTTGCTGCCTATGATCTTTATGTTCGCGCCCACAATCTTCTTCTGACAAGTTTTAGCAGTGCTGCCCGTCCGAAATTGCTCCAGGCAGCCGATCTGCTTGACCAAGCGGTAGCGCGTGACCCATTATTTTTCCAAGCCTATTGCCAGCTCGCTCACACTCACGGTTTGTTGTACTTGCTTGGAGTCGACCATACCCCTGAACGGTTGGCGGCGATGGAAGCGGCGGTTCAAGCGGCATTTCGTCTTCGTCCCGACGCAGGTGAAGCGCACCTCGCACGTGCAGAAAACCTTTATTTTGGATACCTCGATTATGACGGGGCCTTAGCTGAATTGGAACTTGCCCGCCGAAGTCTACCAAACAATCCCCAGGTATTCGCGGTGCAGGGTTACATACAGAGGCGTCAAGGGCGTTGGGACGAATCCACACGAAACCTAGAGCGCGCCATTGATCTCGACCCGCGCAACTTTTACATGCTGCAGCAAATTGCCATCAGTTACGGACTTCTGAGGCGTTATGCTGACGAAACGTCCGTGCTGCGCCGCGCATTGGCCATCGAGCCGGATGACGTCAATACGAAAGTAGCGCTCGCGGCGGTCGAATTTCATTCGAAAGCCGATATCCGGCCTTTGCATCAAACAATTGATTCCATTCGAGCTACAAATCCGGGCGTGCTGCCAAATGTCGCCAATGACTGGCTGAGTTGCGCGCTTGCGGAGCGGAACGTCGCCGAAGCAACCAATGCGTTGAACGCATTTGGCGAAGTACCGCTGACCGATTACGGGGTCCACGCAAATCGTCCGTTAATAGAAGGCGTTCTCGCTCGTAT
>JBKPLM010000132.1:0-15454 GCA_046731655.1 Verrucomicrobiota bacterium
CGTCAGATTTAACTGATTCGCACTTGCCGCCGCATATCCCGCGGGCAAGATTCACGCTCCGCGACCGCGAGAGAAAAAGATCCAGCGTAGCTCAGTGGTAGAGCGGTCGGCTGTTAACCGATTGGTCGTAGGTTCGAATCCTACCGCTGGAGCCAATTTACATAGGTGAACTAGCGAACTGATGCGGCCATCGCTAAAGTCACACGCGAATGGGGAGAACACCTTTCGATCAACCATTGTAACCGTCCGAATCGAATCGATGTCTTTATTACGGGTTTCTGATGGGCATTTGCGCGTTGCTTAGAAAAATTTTCGCCAGTGGAGTCGCACGACGTGCATTGTTCGCGCTCCTTATCATCGCGCTTTTTCTCGGTGGAGTTCAGCTGCGCCGCTGGATTGGGGAAACGACGAGGCACGTGCGTTATCAACACGACATCGTCAACGCTTTTTACTGGGGCAGTGAAGCCTTGAAAGAAGCGCGTCGCTTATCGCCCAATGACAGCGCGGGTAATTCATTGGCCGGATTTTGCCGCGGTTATTTAGCACTTTATGATCGGGTGAAGGATAAGGCCTACCAGAAGGATTATGGTCTCGACTATCCGCCGCTGCGACTTCTGGTCATGGCAATCTGGGCGAAGCAGGTACGCAATCAATTCCCCGGCGTTGATGACGGACATCCAAAGTTGGTCAACCCGCTATTGAAGATCAATTTGTTATGCGAACTGCTTTCCGCAGTGGCAATTTTCTTCCTGGTGCGTTTGTGCGTCCAACGCTCCTCACGTCCAACAAAGTCATTCTTGCTTCCTGGCTTGCCGCTTCAAGATCGCGCTTCGATCTGCGGCCTCGCTGCCGCGAGCGTGGCATGGCTTGAGCCGTCCATGATTCTTGACGCACACGGTTGGCCGCAATGGGACGTATGGATCCTGCCGTTTTATCTCTTCGCTGCGCTCGCCGCGCTGAAAAATCGGTGGTTCTTATGTGGTTGTCTGTTGGCTGCCGGCGCAATGTTCAAGGGGCAACTGTTATTTGTGACGCCGTTTTTTGTGCTTTGGCCATTATGGCAAAAAAGATGGAGCCGCGCGCTGCGTGTGCTCGCGGGGTTCGCTGCGACGGCGGCACTGATCGCAGCGCCGTGGCTTCTACGCACGCCGGGGGCCTGGATCGCACTTGTTGCTGTCACCGGCGCTAGCTCGGCTTTCTTTCTCCAACGCAAATTGCCGCATCAAGCTATGTGGATCAGCGGAATCACTGGATGCGCCGCATTTGTAATTGGCGCCTTCGCTGGTGGAAGCTTCGCGTGGTTACAAGTCGGTTTTCTGTATGGCAGCGAGCATTACCCCTATCTTGTCATCAGTTCGTGTTACAACCTTCCATCACTTCTCTCCAAGCTTGGATGGTCATTGAAGGATCCATTCTGCTCGGTTGATATTGGATCTCTGCATCTATATCTCACACTCCAATGGATCTTGCGCTTGCTCTATGTTGGCGCACTCACTTTGTGCGCGTACGGAGCCGCGCGACAGATTCGCGATCGCGACCCTCGCGTCCTGATTGCGGTTACCGCTCCGTGGCTGCTGATGTTTGCGCTGCTGGGTCAGATGCATGAGCGCTACCTTGTGTGGGGCGCGGTGGTTAGCGCCGTCGCCCTGGGAGTGAGCCTCAGATTGAGCATTATTCATTTCATTATCTCAGCGGCGAGCACAGCGATGATCGTGCATGTGATGCTGATCGATAAGAAACTAGAACCAACGCTCTGGGCGATTGACCTGCTCAAACACATCCGGGCTTATGCGTCCGTTTTGGTCCTGGCATGTGCGGCGGCTTATCTGGGGAACGCATTACGGATGCCGCTCTTCCAGCCTCGAGCGGCTCGCTCAGGAAGGGCACCGTCGCTCTCGCTAGGACCGGAGCCCGAAGAAGCCTGAGTTGAACGCACTCCAGAGTGCAAGTTGTCGTTTAGCTCCGCTAGCGCTGTAGCCACGGCCCTGTGGGCCGTCTGCCTAGTGTGATTAGTAGCGCAAAAATCGAACGGCCACAGGCCGGTAGCTACAACACTTGTGAATCGCGCCAGCTCATTCGGCTGCGCACAAATCCATGCTTACTGCCGTGCCAACCGCCGAAACAAGAGGCAACCAAGTATGATGAAAAGAGCGTTTGGAAACCAGACGAGCAGTTCCGGGTGCGCATGCGGATTTCCACGCAGCGTGTCGCCAATGATGATAAAGAGAAAATAAGTGGTAGCTACGATTAAACCCATTGCGAATCCGATTGAAGTCTCCCGGCGATGCGCCGTGACACCAAGGGGGACCCCGATGATGGCGAACGCAACACATGCAAACGGAAATGAAAACCGTTTATTGATTTCGGTGCGGCTGGCGCTGCGTTCGCGCTTGTTTTCGCTTTTCAATTGCTCCAGCAATTGCTCAATCGACAACGCAGATCGGCTCGGCCGTTTTTTCTCTTTCTCGTACAACTCCTCGAGGCTGATAGGCAATGTGCCTTCCACCATGTTGATTCCATCACGAATCTTTCGCAGGTTGGTCGGATCCTTGGCGTCGCGCTCCTGGTACCTCGCCTGATACAGGTGCATAAGAATTTGCTTGTTCGCCAAATCGGCTTCCAGCATCCCTGTTCGCGCGTAAGTTACTTTCACTGGCATCGAGCTCTGGTTCAACTCGAACACGGTGATGTTCTCGAGTTTGTTACCCTCTTTTTTCCCAACATATATTTTGCGCCCGGGAAACTGATCGATCACCTGATCGCTGCCAAAGAGCGCCATCGGATTCCGTGTGGCGAGATCAAAAATGGTGCTGCGCAGTTTTTCCTGTGCTGCCGGCGCAACCTGTACATTGAGCCAGAGACAGATCACAGTACAGACGAGTGCGACGCCCCAAAGCGAAATGCACACGCGAGGAACACTCACGCCATTTGCGCGGAGCGCGATCAATTCGTTGTCTGCGGAGAGCCGTCCAAACACCAGCAGGATTGCCGTCAACAATCCCCAGGGAATCGTGAAGATTAGTGAGAACGGCAGCACGTAAGCGATGAAAGTGATCAGATATTCCATCGGCACATCGTGGTTCACCAGCAAAGGAAGAAGCTTGCGAAAAATATTTCCAACCACCAGCACCAGACTCAGCACCGCGATAGCGAACAACACGTTCACGATCAGCTCGCGGCTAACAAATCGATCGATCAACCTCATCTTCTGACGCACAGGTTAGCACAAATTTGGCGGCAACGCCGCACTGCGGTGTCCGCAAGCGGCGCCCGCTGCTGTATCAAAATCTGGACAATTGGCTAACATCTACAGACGATAGGCACCGGGTGTACGAAGAAGCAGCAGGCACTAGCAATCGCCGAATCGACGAGCTCAATATTATGAGTCCGATTACGACCCAAAGAGGCGTAGCTACAGGACTTGTGCCCTTTCTCGCAATTATCTCATTTTACATAATAAGTTGCACAACTGTTTCACATCACGACTTTTCTGAGCTAGCTAGTGGTTGGCAGACCAAGAGCGGCCAGCTCATGTATCGCACGTCAAACACAACGCTCATCGGCGAGGCGCTCGTACGCGTTTCTAAGACCGGTGACTTCGAATTAACGGTCTCGAAGGGCCCGGGAATTACGCTGCTTGCGTTGCGGCAAGACGCGACCTTCGCGGAAGTTAAAGGAGGATTGGCTCGTCAGGGATGGGCCGGCCCTGTAGCACAAGCCCCGCCCCAATTGCGCGGGTGGCTCGGGTTGCGAGATCAATTCCTTCACGCGTCGGACCGAAAGACCCTCCGATACGCATCCGGCAACGAGTCCTTCATATTCCGGTTCTAAGGGATCAGGCCTGAGGCGGAGCTCCGCGACGCCTCAACCCGCGAGGTCGCCCCTCCATCTAAGCGATTAGGCGATTACGGATCTCGCGTACAGCATTGGCATCCCGGTGGCGATTCGTGTTCAATGGTGCCTCGTTCATGCGTACCAGTGATTTGATTGCCCGAACCATCACCCAGCGACGCGCACTCGTATGGTGCGGCGTGGCTGTGTTGACCGCCGCTTGCATCACAATTCTCGTGACGTCGTTACAACTTGATTCTGAAATCTTCAATGTTTTACCCGGCAAGTTTTCGTCGGTTCGAGGTCTGAAGATTTACGATCGCGATTTTGAGCAGACGCGGGAGCTCACGTTCGCGCTCGTGTGCGACTCGAACGACGTGGATAAACTGGAGGAGTTCGCGCGGGTGTTTGCGGAAAGATTGCGACAGCAACCCTGGTGCACGCGCGTACTCGCTGGGTCGCCAATGTCCACGCCTGATGGAATCCGCGATCTTCAATCAATCGCGGTCCCCTTACTTCTTAATCTGGAGCCAAACTCCTTCCGCGAGACCATTTCGGTCCTGCAACCGGAGAAAATTCGCGATCGTCTTCATCGCTTGCGCCAACAGATCGAAGCAGGCTCACCGCGGCCTGAATTCGAGCTTTCGTTCGATCCTCTCGGTCTGATCGCTCCGGCGCTGAAGCCTTTTGCAGAAAGCACGATCATTGAGCAGGAGCAACCGCTGACCTCGCCAGACCGCACGATGCGAGTTTTCCTGGTGGAAACGAATCAGCGGTCCATCAGCGCCTTTGAATGCCAACGTTTGATGCGCGAAGTAAATAAGTTTCGTACAATCGCCATCGAGGGATGGAATGGCGGCGCGTTGCAGGTCCTTGTGACCGGGCGCTCGGCTTTTGCATCGGAAATCTCGCTGAGCATGCGTTACGACGTCGTGGCAACGTTGCTTGGCTCTGTTGTACTCGTTGGCACAATCTTCTTTGTTGGTTTTCGCCGTTGGCTTCCGCTGCTGGGCATGGCTCTTTGCCTTCTCTTCTCATGTCTGGTTGCTCTAACTCTCGGGCAACTCCTTTTCGGGCGACTCAGCATGATCAGCGTCGGATTTTGCGGGATTCTGGTCGGACTTGGAGTCGACTTCGCGATTCTTACCATCGGACGCTATCACCAGGCGCGCTCGGACGGAGAACCGCATCGGCAAGCAATCGCAACATCGATAGCAAAACTTGGACGCGCCGTTTTTTTCGGTGCACTCACCACAGCAGTCGGTTTTCTTGCCTTGGTCCTAAGTGGCTCCATGGCTTTCTCGCAGCTGGGTGTGCTGATTGCCATCGGCATTTTCGTGGCCGGACTCTTTATGTGTTCGATTTTGTTTTTGTTTGTGCGCGAGCGACAGGCAGCAATTCGTCATGATTGGCTTTTCGAGAGTGTAAGAAAATATGTGCGCTGGACCGTGCGAAAGCCCATGCCGATGCTGATTTTCTCAACCGCGCTTTTGTTAGTCCTGAGCGCGATCGGCTTTTCGCCAATTCCTGCGCTTCATTTCGAGGCCAGCACACGTTCGCTGCAACCCAAGAACATTCGCGCAAGTGAAGCTCTCGAGGCGATCATGCATCAAATGCCGGTACGCTGGGAACCGGTATTGGCCATTGTGCGCTCGGCGAATCCGCAGGAGCTGCACGATTACTGGCAAAAAATTGTCGCCCATTGGCGAGAGCTCCAGGCAGCCGGAAAGATCAAGGGCTTCTCCACACCCGCTGCGCTTTGTCTTTCACCAGCTTGGATGGAGACAAATCGGCGACGGTTGATCGCGATCAATTTCCCAGAGGCACGCGAGACACTAGACCAAGCTCTCGACGCTGAGGGATTGAGCCGCGATTCATTCGCGCCAGCGTTCACCCTGCTTGACGACCTGCAACGCCTTACCGATCCCAGCGTCCCCCTGCCGAACTGGCGCGAACAGCTGCCCAAATCATCCAGTTGGTGGTTCCTCGTCGATCGCTACTTTGGCCACGATCCCGCGTTGACCACGGGATTCGTTACAACCAATCAACCGATCTTAGCTCACACCCAAAGCCAAGACTTGGAACGCGACCTGCCGGTCGCCGGGGTTCCGATGATTCTCACCGGATGGAGTTATGCGCTGGCTGATTTGCAGCCATGGTCGCATCATCAACTTCTGATCATCAGCGCGCTGATGGCGATTTTCGACATCTCGTTGCTCGCCGTTTTGTATCGGAATTTTCGTTTGTGGTTGATCCAGGTCGTCACCCTGGCGTTCGGGATTGGAGCGATGATCGCCTCGATGAAGCTGATGCACATCGATCTGAATCTGCTCAATGTGCTCTCGTTCCGTCTCGTTCTGGCAATAGGCGTGGACTACGGGATATACGTTGTGTTGATCTGGCAACGCACACGTCAAATCGAGCACGATGTTGCCGGCGTACTGAAGCCCGTGTTGCTCGCGGGCTTGACAGCAGTGAGTGGGTTCGGCTCGCTCGCCCTTGCGCGAAACCCGGCGCTCACCAGTCTCGGTATTGCGTGTGCCATAGGGATTTTCTGGAGTCTGATCGCCACGATTTTTTTCACTCTCCCGGCAATGGCGGCTACTCGGCCAAAAACTTAACACGTGAAATCGCGAGGACGGCCGAGCCTTGCAAAAACTTTCCGACTGGTAAAACGCTGCTACACTGGAAGCAAAATGCGCGTCCGCGGGTTGCTGTGGTTTAACGCAGTATTTTCCATCATGCCCGGTGCGCTTTTGGCGGGCGGTGTCATCGAAGGGCGCGTAGAACTTCCGAAATCGCATTCGGCGCCTGTCCAGGTTAAGAGATACGAGATCGTCACCAAAGGCGGCGTTCTTTCTACGCAGCCGCCGCTCGCGGTAGTTTATCTCGACGGTGCATTCCCGCGTCCGGCTTCGCTACCAACGAAAGAGGTCGCGCAAAAGGATTTAAGCTTCGTCCCAGCGCTTCTCCCGATACGAGTTGGTACGAAGGTTGAATTTCCGAATCTTGACGACACTTATCACAACATCTTTTCATACTCGCCCGCCAAAAGATTTGACCTCGGCCGTTATCGTCCCGAGGAACGTCCGATTCCCACACAAGTTTTCGATAAGGCGGGTTTGGTCACCCTGCGGTGCGACATTCACGAACACATGCGGGGATTGATCCTGGTTTTGAACAGTCCCTATTTCGTGATGACAGATACGGATGGGCACTTTCGATTAAGCGGGCTTCCTGCAGGTCATTACACGCTTAAGGCTTGGATCGACAGCAGGACCACGCGCGAGAAACCGGTGGAACTGAAAGCCGGCCAGACGCTGCACGTTGATTTCCCATGAGATCTGCGGTTCAAGCTAGAGACGAAGGTGTAGCAAGCTTTCGAACTCGGCTTTTCACCGCCATCATGATTATCGTCGCAACGCTGACAGCTCTCGGCTTCTACCTCGCGCAGCGCAAAGTCACGGCCGACGCGGAACGAAATTTGCAGGAAAATTTCCAGGCCGAAATTTCCTCGCTCCACAAGCTTGAAGCACTACGCCATGCAGCCCTGGCAGAGCGCTGCGACGTGCTTGCAGCCAAGCCAAGGATCCATGCGGCCATGGAAGACAATGCAATCGACCTCTTGTATCCGAGCGCGAAGGACGAGCTGCGCGATTTAATGGAAGGCGACGAACCGCCTCCTGAGCAGGCGACGCAATCGCTGCACGCGAGATTTTATCGCTTTCTGGACGGCGCAGGCATGGTGATCAAGTCGCCAAACCCTGACGACGTCGGCGAATTGGATATGAAAACAGAAGCGCAACTAAATTTGAGCAAATTGCCCGACACGCAACAAGTCGGTTACATCCAGCAAAATACTGACGCCGACGGCGGAACTATCGACGAAGTCATAGCCGTACCGATCTTTTCGAGCTACACGGGCGACGTTATTTCCGCGCTCGTCATCGGGTTCAAGCCGCTTGAGCTTGAAGAGAAAAACGCCGGGGTGGGAATGAGAAGTGGCGTCTGGGTTAATGGGCAGTTGCATTTGCCTTCGCTCCCGAAATCTGCGCAAGCGTCCCTCAGCGAAAAGATAGCCACTGCGGTCGCAAATTCTGATCGCGAGCAAGACAATTTTCGCGTCAATGTCGACGGCGCGCCTCAGCTTGTGTTTTACAAGCGGCTTAATCCTGGTTCGCTCTTTCCCCCCGCTTACGAAATTCGCCTTTATTCCCTGGCCTATTCGATGGCTGAGCTGCATCGCCTCCGCTGGCAGATTGGCGGCGCGGGAGCGTTGCTTTTGTTAGGCGGCTTTGTCGCAAGCCACGTAGTGGCACTCAGGTTCTCGGCACCGGTAAAAAAACTCGCGCTGGATTCGGAGGAGAATCGCGCCCAACGAAAACGCGCTGAAGACGCGCTTGCTTCGACCGCGCAGGAATTGGAAAGGTCGACACGATATTCCGCCGATGCCTCTCATCAGTTAAAAAGCCCTGTCACGGTTCTTCGCGTCGGACTGGAAACATTGCTGACCCGCGAGGGTTTCAAGCCCGAAGTTTACGAGGAGTTATCCGGCTTGCTCCATCAAACACATCGTCTGACTGGCGTGATCGACGATTTGCTTCTTTTGTCGCGCATGGACGCCGGACATCTTCAAATTGCGTCCACACCTGTGAACCTTAGTGAGCTGGTCGATGAGTGGCTTGACGATCTTAGCGCGCTTCCCGATTCGCCTGATGTGAGAATTGAGAAGGAATTTACCGCCGGTTTATTTGTAGCCGGAGAAAAGCAGTACACCTCCCTCATTGTGCAGAATCTGCTTGAGAACGCACGAAAGTACAATCGGCCCGGCGGATTAATCCGAGTCACCGCAAGCCGCGCTCGCCGGACCAGGAATGTTGTGCTGACTATCGGGAACACGGGCCGAACGATTCCGCCCGGCGAAAACATCTTTGAGCGGTTTCATCATCGCTCGACTCCCTCCGCGGTGTCGGGTCACGGAATCGGTCTAAATTTAGCGCGCGAACTTGCCCGACTACACGGTGGCGATTTACGTCTGGTTCGCTCGGAAAACGATTGGACTGAATTTGAAGTGCGCTTTCCTGCTGCGGACGGGGTTAATGCAGTTGCATGAAGCTGCGTGTCCTCAGCCTGTGCGTCTTTGCCTGCACGGCAGGCGCATTCGATATCGATGATTTTTTCGACCGCCTCGACACCGCGCTTACCCTCTCAGCATTTCAAGATAATCTGCGGGTGCGATTGAGCGGCACTCTCGATTTGGAAATCTATCACTTCGATCAGCCGGCGCCCGCTCTCATCGACAGCGACATCGACACGCTTTTTAATCCGCGTTTAACACTCTTTCTCGACGCGCAAGTCGGCTCGCACATCTATTTCTTTTCACAGTCGCGGCTAGATCGCGGCTTCGACCCAAGCGATAACGGGGCTCAAGTTCGACTCGACGAATATGCGCTGCGCGTCACGCCTTGGGATGATGGCCGCTTGACGGTACAGATCGGCAAGTTCGCCACGGTCGTCGGCAATTGGGTGCCACGGCACCTGTCATGGGAGAACCCGTTTGTAAACGCGCCGTTAGTTTATGAAAACCTCACGGCAATTCGGGACAAATCCGCTTCGACTTCGGTATTCGACTTCGTTTACGGACCCTACTACTACCAGAAATACGCGTTCAATCCGGTAATCTGGGGACCCAGTTATGCGAGTGGTCTTTCTGCGTCCGGCCGGCTGGATCGACTTGATTACGCTGTGGAAATGAAGAATGCATCGTTATCGTCGCGTCCGGAATCCTGGACGGTTACCGAGAGCGGTTTCGAGCATCCGACGTTCAGCGGGCGTGTTGGTTTCCGGCCTAACGAGGCATGGAATTTTGGTTTCTCAGCTAGCGAGGGCCCATATTTTCGCGATGAAGCCGAACCTACGCTTCCGCCCCGGCGCGACATCGGCGATTACAGGGAGTTTGTCCTCGGACAAGATGCAGGCTTTGCCTGGCGCCACTTACAGGTGTGGGTCGAGTTTTATGAAGCGCGTTTCGAAGTGCCCAGGGTGGGAAATGCAGACACCTTTGCTTACTACATCGAAGCGAAATACAAGTTTACGCCGCAGTTGTTCGGCGCGATTCGCTGGAACCAGCAACTCTTCGGCGACGTCAGTAGTCCGGATGGCGGAAGCATTCGTTGGAGTGAAGACCTCGCGCGGGTTGACTTGGCGGCAGGTTACCGCTTTACATCACATACCCAATTGAAGGTTCAATATAGCTATCAACATGAAACCACCGGCCGGGGCAACGACAATCACCTGGTGGCAGCTCAACTTACAACACGGTTTTAAACTCCATCCCTGCTTTGGAAAGGTATGCACATACTGGTAGTTGAAGATGACGCTGAATTAGCCCGGCAAATTGCATCGGCGCTGACCGAAGCGGGGCACGATCCAATCGTCGTCCATGACGGTGAAAAAGCGCTGGATAAGACAAAGACGGCGCCGTTCGATTTGATTGTGCTGGATATTATTCTGCCCGGAATGGACGGTTTTGAAGTCCTGCGGCATTTGCGTGCGCAACATCTTGCCAGTCGTGTTCTGATGTTAACCGCGCGCGGCGAAGTGAAAGATCGTGTTACCGGGTTACAACTCGGCGCCGATGATTACTTGCCAAAGCCATTTGCAATGGGGGAATTGGTGGCACGCGTAAAAGCGCTGGGACGACGGTATCCAGAAGAACCTAGACTCAAGCTTCGTGTTGGCGATTTGACGCTCGATCTGGCAAGTCACGAGGTGTATCGCGGCTTACGCCACATTCATTTGTCTGCGCGTGAGCTGATGCTGCTAAAGGTACTCATGCGGGAACCGGGCCGCGTGTTCACACGCACTGAGTTATGCGAACGGGTATGGGAACACCCGCACGAATATGACACCAAGTTGGTAGAGGTTTTCATCGGGCGCCTGAGAAAAAAGATCAGTGATCCTCCCCTTATTCAGACTGTGCGTCACGTAGGCTATACCATTGATTCCGACGAGCACGGTTAGGACATCGCGAACCATCCCGCCTACACCAGATTGTTGGACAAGCGATTCGCTTGCCGGCATTCCCGCTAAGGCGGATGAATTGCGCAGAATAGCTTGGCAGGCGAAGCGCCCGCCCCATAATGCCGAGAAGTTCCCAAGGTAACAACGGCGTTACTTTTTCGATACGCAGATCAGCGTCGACCGGTGCGATTCTCCCTACACAAGAATAATGATCAACCCTATGAAAACAACTTATCCTTACATAAAGATGGCTCTGCTCACGTTTGCGGTGGCAGTTCTAACAGCCACGTCTGCGCGCGCGGACACGTATTCGTGGACAAACTTCCAATCCGACATTCCCGGCGTCGCGCAGCACGTCGATGAAAACCTTGTTAATCCGTGGGGCATGGCAGCCTCCTCAAATGGTACAATCTGGGTCAGCGACAATGGGACCGGCGTTTCGACTCTTTACGGGCAAGACGGCACGGCACGTTCGCTGGTCGTGACGATCCCGACCGCTGCCCGAAACCGCGAAGGAGGAAATCCTACTGGGGTCGTCTTCAACAATACAGAGTTCTTTCAAGTGACAAAAAACGGGAACTCGGCGCCGGCGATCTTTATTTTTGTCAGTGAAGATGGTTCCATTTCAGGCTGGAACCCGACTTTGGACCAGACGAACGCCATTATCGCGGTCGATAACGGCAGGAACCGTGGCCGCAATAGCTCCATTTATAAAGGCGCAACACTGGGTGTGGCCAACGGTCACAATTTTTTGTATGTAACAGATTTCCATACCGGCAAGGTGCAAACTTACGATGAGAATTTCCAACAGGTTAATCCGAACGGTTTCGCCGATCCAAATCTTCCGGCAGGCTACGCGCCATTCGGCATCCGGAATTTCAATGACGAAATTTTTGTGACGTATGCGCTGCAGGATCGCGCAAAGGAGGACGACGTCCCTGGTCCCGGACACGGCTTCGTCAATGTGTTCGATACCAGCGGTAATTTCCTCAGGCGCCTAATCTCGAACGGGAATCTCAATTCTCCTTGGGGACTCGCGCTCGTAGAAGACGGACTCTGGGTCGGGAATTTCGGTGACGGCCTTATCAATAACTACGATCCGGTCACCGGCAATTTCATCGAGACCCTGATGCGCGCCGATGGCACGCCACTCCAATTCGATGGATTGTGGGATCTTCTTCCGCTGGGCGACGGCGTCTTTTTCACCGCGGGAATCGCTGACGAAGAACACGGTCTCTTTGGGATCATCACTGAGGATTAAGATCGACGAAGCGCATAGCGTCGAGTACGAGTTTCCTCGACCAACGGTTCGTTAATCAGACGAATCCGTCCCGTCGCGAGATCGGACGGATCGTCCTGTGGCAAGCATCCGTGTCGCCATTTTGACGAACGATTGTCGTGTGTCTAGATTTGACCCTGGTTTCCAACATGGCGCACAGCCGTGTGGCTACCAGCCCGCCCATCTACGCTAGTGATAGCGGGCCGCTTGACGCCGCGAACGAAATTGCATTATGGCTCTTTGAAATCGCCCGCGTGCTCGTGCGTCTGGATGCGCCATTCGCGACCGGTTAGTGAAAAACGCGGTGGATAATCAAGAGAAGAAGGAAAAACTTCTCTCATGTCTGTCGTACAAACTAAAGTGGCCGCCCCAAAAGGAACGGCCACTCTGCTGTTGGGAAATTCTTAGGTCACGTTAGCTCGCCAGATACTTCCGCGCCAAACCAAGCGCGCCGAAAGCCGCCCCTAGCAACATTACTGTTGTACCCCCATCCGGGACGCCTTGACCACCTGGGCCAAAGAGCGTCCACCCGGAAAGACCATATCTGCCAGCCGTAGCAGGAATCGTAATGATTCCACTCAAATTACCGACGTACCAAACTTCAGCACCGTAATTTGGCCCGTCGTACTTCGCGAACAGGTATGAATATAGAGTGCCATTGCCAAGGTCTATGGTTGTCCCGGTGCCATTAAGAGCAAATACGGCGGTAGGCAATGGACCAAAATCATTATTGGAGCGAGTAACCGAGTTATCATGAGGACCAACGATTACATTAGCTGAGCCGCCAAGAGACAAACCAATGATAGTATTGACGTAGAGCGTTCTGTCAGCATCACCAGATGGTATGCCGAATTCTACGAAGCCAAGCTCTTGGCCGTCTCCAATAGTAAGGGCACTGGCACTGTGGCTGGCCGCAAGCACTAGAGCGCAGACTGCCGCAGAAACCAGCGCGAGTTTGTTTGGCAGAGTGTTTAGTTTCATATGGGATTTTGTATAAGTTTAAAGCAAGCTATGTGCCAACTCCAAAGCGCCTACCGGAAACATTATAAGCATCTATCTATTAACCGGTTAACTGGTATCATGTCCAGGCTACTGAAAACCCAGATCGTAAGATATTCCGACGGAAAATGTTCCGATGATTTCGCCCGGCAGTCGGCAAAACCATTACATCCGTGCTTACCGAACTTGTAAGATGTTCCGACGTAAGGTATTCAGCGAGACGTAGGGGAAGTTAAACCCATCCGAGAATGGAATCGTAAGATATTCCGACGGAGCGGTGACAACTGTCGATCTTCAGGCCCTCACCTCGCCAAAACGCACGCGCGCGATGGCCAGCTCGCGCAGCCGACCACATCGGGGTTTGATTCGCATTTACTATGACTGGAGCAATCTGATCCAGACGCACGAGCAGGGGCGAGTTTAAAGAGTTGCGAGCTGTTTTGTTGCGGCGGGGGACTCTAGGGATTGTTGACCACTTTCGGCACGGCTTTGCTTGCTTCAACCTGCGCACCCACCTTTTGGATTTGGGACGCCTGCTCGTCGAGGCGGGCAGCGAGCTGCGCGACGGTTGCTTCGAAATCCTTCTTCAGCTGCGTGATCGTCGCTTCTTGTTCCTCAACTTTGCGATGTTCTTTAAGAAACTCGTTAAGCAACATCGCGTTGATCTGCTCGTAGCGTACGGTCCAGATTTCGCCTTTCTTGTTGCGCACCACCAATCCCGGATTCACCTCGGCAACCTCTTCGGCGATCAACCCAAAGCAAGGCGTGTTTTTCGCGTCACCTTGGTAATGAAAGGCAACCGGCTTGAGCCGCAGAATAGCTTCGCTAGCCTCGGCGATCGGTTTAATGTCTCGCTTGAAACGCCGCGACGACGGCACGGCTGTGCCTAACTTTCCAGCGGCATCGATTCCGACAATAGTGTCGGTGGCGGGGTCGATGAACTGATTGTAGATACCGCCGATATAGCAGGCTGAGTCACCCTGCGTGTCCGGTAAGTTGTCACCGATGCGTATCGTGCTGTTCTCGCCGGCAGCGCCGTTCACGCCCGCCCCAATACAGATATTACCACTGCCAGTGATGAAAAGGCCGCCTGAAGCGCCGATGGCAGTGTTACCAAGACCCGTATCGTTGTTAAAGAGCGCACCAACCCCTACGGCCGTATTGCCGTTGCCACTGGTGTTGGTGAAGAGCGCATTAGCACCGACGGCTGTGTTTGGCCCAAGCCCAGCGGGGGCCGTGTTTGGCCCAATCGCGCTGAGAGCAGTATTGTGCTGGAGCGCTTGAAAACCGACTGCCGTATGACCGCTGCCGGTGATGTTGTCCGAGAGCGCTTGATCGCCGATGGCAGTATTGAAAGAGCCTCCTACGTTGGAAAAGAGCGCGAACGTTCCATTAGCCGTGTTGGCGGTGCCCGTAGTGTTGCTTAAAAGCGCCCCGGCGCCAGTAGCCGTATTTTCGTCTGCTGTGTTGACAAGGAGCGCGCCAGCGCCAACTCCCGTGTTGAACCTCGCGTCGCTGAGGCTCAGGAGCGCGTACAGGCCAAGAGCAGTATTATATGTGCCCGCGGTGAGACTTAAAAGCGCGTTTTGTCCTTCCGCCGTGTTGCCTCCGGCGTAGCCGCCGTCCGGCGGCGGATTAACTGCCTGGACATTTGGTAAAAGTCCAATCACGACAAGCACGATTGCGACCAAGAGTGGTGGAGTATTTATTTTCATAGCGCGGAGTTTGGAAAAATCCTTTCGGCCTGTCGAGATCAAAAAGTCTCGGCGGGCGTCAACCTTGCTCGGGATCTCCGAATCCTGACCTTCGAAGTACGCTTCCACTTCCAAGCCGGCATCATCAACGGTGCCGGCTGCAGCAACAAGTCCGAACGGCCATGTTACTCTTTGTTTTTCACGAGTTTCGTGTCGGGCCTGCTTGATTCAATCTGTGCGCTCACCCTTTGGATGTTTGCGTCCTGCCCTTTAAAATGCGTAACGATGACTTTTATTTCTTTCTTTAGCTCGGTAACCGTCGCCTCGAAGTCCTGACGCTGTTGTGCAATGGCCGCTTCGAACTCCGTCCTCTGTCGCTGCACCTCACGAGCTTGTTCCTCAACTTTGCGATGTTCTTTGAGAAACTCGTTGAGCAACATCGCGTTCACTTCGTCATACCGAACGCTGAACGGTTTTCCCTGGCTATCGGCGTCTACTAGCTCGGGAGCTACTTTTGCTACTTCCTCTGCGATCAGGCCGAACTCTGGGGTGCCCTTCGGATCCAAGGCTTTCTTGTAACGGAAACTGACCGGTTGAAAGGATAGGATCGCTTCGCTCGCCTTCCCCA
>JBKPLM010000133.1:0-8903 GCA_046731655.1 Verrucomicrobiota bacterium
CCTTTTGGTATTCGTCGCCGGTGGAATCGCTGGCGCTGCTTTGGGCGGATTTTACGCCCGGCACCTTTTCTTCGAGTTTCACCATCCAAGGCTGGTAGGCGCCAGAATGAAAGAGCGGCTTCGCACAGAGCTAAGTTTAACCCCCGAACAGGTCGCAAAAGTTTCGCCAATTGTCGATAAAACGGCTGCTCAGCTCCAGGAGATACGGCGCGACACCGGCCGGCGCGTACATCAGATCATGGCGGACGCCCACAAAGAAATCGCGGCGAATCTTACCGACGAACAACGGCAAAAACTTCAACAAATCCAAGAGCGACATCGGCGGTGGCGCCATCATCACGGCCCTCACGAGTTCCCTCCCGAATCACCGCCAGCGACGCCGTAGTGACGCAGGCAATCCTGCCTGCGATTGGTAACGCGAGCGAGTATCGTTTGGCAAAGGATTGTCTGCCTCGCCCTCGCTAGAAGCGTACTCCGTTCTCGAAGAAAATTCGTTCGCGCTCAACGTTTGCGCCGCGGCTAATGAAAAGATCGCGTAGTTCGGGCGTGTAGTAATCGCCGTTGTAGAGAGGATTAAGCCCAAAAAAGATCTTGCCGCCCGGGGCGAGGTGTTGCCGCAAATCATTCAGAAAAAAATCCCATTCGGCTGTTCCCCAGCGTTCCTTCGAGGGATGATAAAGGTAGAAGTTGGTCGAAAAGGCGGTGATCCAGTCGAATTTTTGACCAAGATCAGGCAACGGTTCAAACGCGCTGATCCTCCAAACCACACGCGGAACTTCAAAAAGCTCGAGCAGTTCGGTAAAAAGAGTGACGTGTTCGATGTCTACGCCTAGAACGGAATGGCCAAGGTTCTTGGCGATGAACAAGAAAAATCCTCCGCCGCAACCGAGATCGAGTACGCGTTTTGGCTCTGAACGATGAAGTTTCAAATCCTGCACGCGTTCCCGATTCAATCGCAACCACGGCTCGATGTTTGCGTATTTGGCATATCCAGCCGTTGATTTTGCATAGCGCTGCTGAATTTCTCGGGCGCGTGCCTCATCGATTTTCGCCAGCATTGGCTGAAGAGGAACGCGGAAAATCGAGCGTTGCGCTCTGCGCAAACCACGCCGGTAGGTCAGCGGCTTGGTAAATTTCAGAATCTTTCGAGAAAGTTTCATTTAAAAATCGATGAACTGTAGGGCAACCGCTCCGGTTGCCAACCCGTATCGGCAGGCGATGCGCCTGCTCTACAGTTTCTGAATGATTTCGCGAAGAAGTTGCGGACCGCGATAAACGAATCCGGTGTACAGCTGAACGAGTTGTGCGCCCGCGTCGAATTTTTGGCGAGCGGATTTTGCATCGCAGACCCCACCGGAGGCGATCACTGGAATTTTGGAGTTTGCAGCAATGCTGCGCACCAGCGCAGTCGATTTCTCCAGTAGCGGCGCGCCGCTCAAACCACCTTCCTCATCGAGGTCCGGCGGAATCGAGGAATGATCCAGCGTCGTATTCGTCGCGATGATCCCCGCGACTCCGTTTTCTTCGCACACTGCAAGGACCGCTTCTAATTCGGCCGGCGACAGATCAGGTGAAATCTTCACAACGAGCGGTTTCGCGACCGGCCCCGGCTCATTGGCAATCGCGTGGAGCAATCGCGATAGCGCACCTGGTTCCTGCAGTTCCCTTAGGCCGGGCGTATTGGGCGAGCTCACATTTAATGTGATATAGTCGGCAAATTCGCGAAGCAATCGAAACGAGTAGAGATAATCGTCCGTTGCGCGTTCAAGAGGCGTCGTCCTCGATTTGCCAATATTGATTCCGACTGGAACTGCGGGCCATCGTCCACTCTCGCGCAGTCCGCTCAACCGCCCTGCGATGGCATCGGCGCCGTCATTGTTAAATCCGAGACGATTAATCAACGCTCTTTGCCCGGGCAGTCGAAAAATGCGCGGCTTGGGATTTCCGGGTTGTGCCGTAGCGGTCACGGTCCCGATCTCGATGAAACCAAATCCAAGCGCCGCCCATGCTGGCAGGGCGACACCGCTTTTGTCCAGTCCGGCGGCGAGGCCAATTGGATTCGGAAAGGTCAGCCCAAAGAGAGTCTTTGGTTTCGACGGCGGCGTAAACCGTTTCAGCACGTGTAGCGCAGGATTAAAATGTGAAGCCCCGCGAAGCGACGCGATCGTGAAATGATGTGCGACCTCGGCATCAAGCGAAAACAACAGCGGCCTAACGAGTCGTTCGTAAAGATCTTTCGGAAGACGGCCGTCCTCGGCTGTCATGGCAGACATGCTTCACAGCATGTCGGGCGCGGCGATTTTGTAAACAGGCAAGATGCCGGTTTGCCGTGACAGGCGAGACGCTTGTCTTCCTCTCATTTCCCGATGCAAAATTGGCTGAACACAGAGTCGAGAATCTGTTCCACATCGACGATGCCAATTACTTCGCCGACTGCGCGCAATGCTTCATCAAGATGAATCGCCACGTATTCTGGCGACAGTCCATCGGCTTGTGCCGCCACGGCCCGATCGCATGATTCCAGAGCGCGACGCAGACAATCGCGATGGCGAGCATTAATCGCGAGTGTGCTCTCCGGCTTTAGTTTTTGCTTCGTGATTCGGGTCAGAATTTCCTTTTGCAACTCCGGCAAGCCTTCTCCAGTGAGACACGAAATCCGTAACGCGTGAAAATCCCTCCAGTCACTGTTCTCAGGCAGATCGCTCTTGTTTAGAACGACAATTTCGTTGGAATCGTGCTCGGGCTCCGTGAAATGCGCAGGTTTTGGCGTGTTCCGGTCGGCGATGTGGAGACGCAGATCGGCCAATTGCAGCGATTTCTCCGTGCGAGCGATGCCCTCGCGCTCAAGTTCGCTCGTGGATGTTCTCAAGCCAGCCGTATCGAGCAAACGAATGGGGAGGCCGTCGAGATTGACAGTCTCTTCGATGGTGTCGCGCGTTGTGCCATGCGTATCGCTCACAATCACCCGATCGTAACCGAGGAGTCGATTGAGCAAGCTCGATTTCCCGGCATTCGTTGCTCCGTAAATCACAACGCGCACGCCTTCACGCAGAATGCGTCCTTGATCAGCAGTGGCGAGCAACGCTGCGATTTCTTCGCGGATGGAATCGAGTCGCGCACCTAGTGTTTCGTCTTCGTCCGGTGTGATGCCCTCCTCAGGAAAATCGATTGACGCATTGATGCGCGCGAGCAGTTCGACCAGATCATCACGAATTTTCCTGATTTGTTCGCCAAGCCTGCCTTCGAGTTGTTCGGTGGCGGAACGCAGAGCGAGATCGGTTTTCGCGCGGATGAGATCGATTACCGCCTCGGCTTGAGTGAGGTCGATTTTGCCATTGAGAAAAGCGCGCTCGGTGAATTCGCCCGGACGCGCCGCGCGCGCACCGGCGCGCAGGCATGCTTCAAGCACTTTTGCAGAAACCAGCGTTCCGCCGTGGCAACTGATCTCAATCAAGTCCTCTCCGGTGTAACTGGCTGGCGCGCGGTGAACGGAAAGCACCACTTGATCGATCAATCGGCCTTCCGAGCCGAAAATTTCGCCAAAATGCTGCACGTGCGGCTCAAATTGCGATGGCATCTCTTTGCCATGGAAGATCTTGTCTGCTACGCCGATCGCATTACCGCCCGAGACGCGGACAAGGGCTATAGCCCCTTCCCCGGGGGGAGTCGAGATTGCGGCGATGGTGTCAGAAACGGTCATAACCCTGGCAAATTGTAGGGCAACCGCTTCGGTTGCCAAATTGCGCAAACGAGTTCTCTCCCAGAGGATGCGTCGTTTCCGAATTGCGCTAGGAGCATGGCTTGCCCGTGTCTAAAAGCGGCAGAGCGCTGCCACACTCCAAAACGTGGCCGTCCTTGAAAGGGTCTATTACTCGCTTGCGTTTTGGAGTGCGGCGATGTTTCGCCGCTTTGCGTTCAGATCTCCGGCTGCCATTACTTTTTTCAGCGCCGCGACGCATTTCTTGTTCTCCTCCATTGTGCCAACCGAAATGCGGACCCATTCAGGCAGGTTATATCCCTTGAGCGGGCGCACGATGATGCCTTGTCTCAGCAGCTTATCAAAGACCGCATGTCCGTCGCCAACATTTACCATCACAAAATTCGCGGTCCCGGGCACGAAAGGAATTTTCATTTCGGAAAATTGTTCTTGCAGATAAGCGCGGCCTTTATCGATCGCCCTTTTTGTCCGGCGCAGATGCTCGTCATCTTCCAGCGCTGCGAGCGCGCCGACTTGAGCAATGCTATTCACGTTAAACGGCTGCCTTGTTTTGTGAAGCACCTCTATCAGATCAGCCGGCCCAATGGCATACCCGATACGCAAGCCGGCCAGTCCGTGAATTTTCGAAAACGTGCGCAGAACAACAATGTTTCGGCCTTCGCGAACAAATTGTAGCGTATCAGGCGGGCGATCGAGGAACTCGAAATAGGCTTCGTCGAAAATGACGACGACCCTCTCCGGTACATGCAACATAAAGCGGTCGATCTCGCGCTGCGAAAGCAATGTCCCCGTTGGATTATTTGGGTTGGGAACGAAAATGAGCCGGGTTTTCGGCGTGATCGCAGCCACCATTCCGTCCAGGTCCTGGTGATAATCCGGACTGGGGACTTCGATTGTGCGCGCTCCAAATGAGGTCGCGATCAATTTGTAAACAACAAACGCATACTGCGACGTGACCACGTCGTCATTGGGATTGAGAAAGGCATGACCAAGAAATTCGAGAGCTTCATTTGAACCATTGCCTAGAATGACGTTCTCTGGAGCGAGGCCGAGTTTGGCTGCGACTGCGTTACACAGACAAAATCCGCCGCCGTCGGGATAAAGATGACCTTTTTCCAATGCCTTACGCATCGCTTCCATTGCCTTGGGAGACGGGCCCAGAGGATTCTCGTTCGAAGCCAGCTTGATGATTGCGCTTGGATCGAGGCCAAGTTCGCGAGCCGTTTCCTCAATCGGCTTTCCCGGATGGTAGACCACGATTTCGCGCAGTTGCGGATTCGCCACTTCCCAGATCGAAATCATTGAATAATGGAGTAGTGGAGTAATGGAGTAATGACAACTCCATTAAGGTTGTAGCCCGAACGCTTCATCAGTTAGAATGTCGGCAATGGCTGAGAGCGAAATCATCTATCTCGACAACAACGCTACGACACAGGTCGATCCCGCTGTGATCGAGGAAATGCTGCCGTTTTTGACGAAATATTACGGCAATCCTTCGAGTGGATACGGCTTCGCGGCCACGGCAAGAAAGGCCATCAACCTTGCACGCGAACGGCTGGGAGCGTTGCTCGGGTGCGAGCCGACGGAAATTGTTTTTACCAGCGGTGGCACAGAATCCAATAATGCCGCGATCAATTCCGCGCTGCACCTTGAGGCCCGTGGCAAACATGTGGTCGCGAGCGCGGTCGAACACAGCGCCGTGCTGCGTCCCTGTCAGGATCTGGAAAAACTAGGATGCAGCGTCACATTTCTCGGCGTCGATCAACATGGCAATCTCGATCTTACAGAATTAGAAGGCGCGATCCGCGCGGCAACAGCCTTTGTTTCGGTCATGTGGGCAAATAACGAGACCGGGGTTGTATTTCCAATCGAGAAAATCGCCGACATTTGTAGGGAGAAAGGTGTGCTGTTCCATACGGACGCCGTCCAAGCAACCGGAAAAATTCCGATGCGGTTGCGCGATACCGCCATCAATTTTCTTTCCCTTTCCGCGCATAAATTTCATGGTCCGAAAGGCGTGGGCGCACTTTATATCAACGGGCGAACAAAGTTTAATCCGTTGATTGCTGGCGGCGGCCAGGAAAACGGGCGCCGGGGCGGAACGGAAAACGTCGCGTCGATTGTTGGCCTTGGAAAAGCAGCCGAGCTGGCTCTGAATTACCTCACAGAAGGGAAATGCAATATTCGCTCCATGCGCGATCGCTTTGAGAAATCCGTGCTTGAAACAGTTAGCGACGTATCAGTCAATGGCTCGAGCGCTGTACGACTCCCAAATACATCGAGCCTTTCATTTGAAGGTATCGAATCTTCGGCCGCGCTTCTCTTGTTGGATCGACAAGGTATTTGCTGCTCGGCTGGCTCCGCCTGCCGGACCGGTTCACAGGAAGCTTCACACGTACTGAAAGCAATGAATCCCAGCGCCGATGGCGCCCGACGGAGTTTGCGTTTTTCTTTTGGCCGGTTCAATACCGAAGCGCAAATCGACCGCGCGATTGAAGTCGTGCCGAAAGTTATCGAAAAGCTGCGTCAGCTGTCGCCCGCGCGCGAACCGATCGTTGCGTAAGCTTCTGCCTCGTCAGGGACCGCGTCTGATTGGCGGATTTGCGATTTTGCGTTCCGCAAGCGAGACGCATGCGCTAGTTTCTGCGTATGGAAACACCACGTGATCCTGCCGCTTCGCGTTACGAGCACGCCGCAAAGGGCCTGCGCCGGAGCGATCTTGACCGCGATCCGATCAAACAGTTTGGAAACTGGTTCACGGCAGCGATTGAGGCCGGTATTCGCGACGTCAATGCAATGAGCCTGGCCACCGCTGGAGCTGACGGCAGACCGTCAGTGCGCATTGTTCTCTTGAAAGGCTTCGACCACGATGGGTTCGTCTTTTTTACCAACTACGAAAGCGAGAAAGGAAAGCAGCTCGACGTTAACCCGTACGCGGCGCTGGCGTTTTACTGGATCGAACTGGACCGACAGGTCCGCATGAGCGGGAAAGCAGAGAAAACTTCGCGCGAAGAGTCCCAAGCCTATTTTCATTCGCGTCCGGTAGGCAGTCAGCTAAGTGCATGGGCGTCGCGTCAAAGTCAGGTCCTCGATGGGCGCCGTGTGCTCGATGCGCGCCTGGCCGAGATGACGGAACGCTTCGGTGACAAGCGTATTCCGTTGCCGCCGCACTGGGGCGGTTATCGGGTGAAACCGGATATGATCGAATTCTGGCAGGGTCGACCGAATCGTCTGCACGATCGCTTTCGTTACACTCGCCAGGCCGATGGCAGTTGGCTGATTGAGCGACTGGCGCCGTGATGAAAGGCTTCGCCACGGCCTAGTTTGCTCATTTCTGTCAAAACCGCTGATGAAGAATACCGATGAGAAGATCGACATCGTGCGTGGCGATATCACAAAGCTCGATGTCGATGCCATCGTGAATGCGGCGAATACGACGCTCCTCGGTGGTGGAGGAGTTGATGGAGCAATTCATCGCGCGGCTGGGCCTGAGTTACTTGCCGAATGCAAGACCCTTGGCGGTTGTCAGCCCGGGGAAGCGAAAATCACTCGCGGATATCGTTTGGCCGCGCGTTTTGTCATTCATACAGTTGGTCCTGTTTGGAGAGGAGGAAAACAGCGTGAGGCTGAGACCCTGGCGACTTGTTATCAGAGTTCGCTGCACCTCGCGGTTGAAAATGGAATCAAGACGATCGCTTTCCCTGCGATCAGTTGCGGCGCATATGGCTATCCGATTCCGGACGCAGCGCAGATCGCTGTAAAAACCACGCGAGATTTCCTCGCGACTGAGGATAAGATCGACAAAGTAACTTTTGTCCTTTGGAGCGAAGATATTTACGACGCATATCGGCAATTGTTGTAGCCGCCGATCTCTGGGCGGCGCGACGCACGCGTGGCGTGGGACATTAGCGCTGCATTTCGCACCCGCCTTCGTCCCCACCGTCCCTGACACTTCGGCGCCGCGAAGAAGCGAAACGGCTGCAAAAGTTGAGGGACGCAACCGGGCGGTCATTTTCGATCCTTCTTTGGTATGATTAATCCGAACGAAAACAATCTTACAAGGGACGAACCGCTGCCGACGCCGGTTCAACCGGGCGAACCACAAATTGGCTCGGGTGGGCGTGAGCAGTTTCGTCAAACAACAAACAAATTTTCCACGGCTATGAGCAACACGTGGGACCAGACGAAAGAGACAGCGGGCCGAGCGCGGGAACGCACCGAATATTTCGTGCGTGAAAATCCCGTGCCGACCATCCTTGGTGCGCTGGGGCTCGGAATCGCGATTGGGTTGGCGATCCGCTTCGCATCTACCAGCGAGCGAAAGGCAGAAATCGAGGTGAAGTCACCGCTGGGGAACATCAATTGGGGCGTCGCTTCACTGCCTTTTCTCTGGCCACTGTTCAAATCAGCCCGGGAAAAATATGAAAGCTCTGCCGAAGCAATGAAAGATGGCGTGGAACGACTCAAAAAGATCGACGTCAACCGCTACGCAAAGCCGATCCGCAAACGCTGGAAAGCTTGGACGCGGTGAACGTCGATTATAGACCGGCGCCGCATTGTTCATCCAAGCTCGAGAAGGCGATTGATAAGATCGGGCAGTGGACGTGGATACTGGGCCATGAAAGCGTGGCCCACCACCGTTGAATTGAGCCCCCAAGCGCCGGGAATAGCGTTGACCAGCCTTAACGCGTTGGACGGCGGAATCACGCCGTCGGCTGTGCCCGCGGCAATTAGCACGGGCACGTTCATGTCTCGTAGCCGATTCCCGACACCGGTGCGATGCCAGGTGTCCATCGCTGCAGCCTGACGGTTAACGAGGTCAGCAGATAATCGAGAGCGCGCGGCGGCTAGAATATCACCGAATTCGCTCATTGGAAGCAGCCAGCCCGTGGATAAACGAAGGATCCCAGTCTGCACTCGTCGCGACAAATCCATTCACGATCACTAGCGTCGTCCCTTCCCGATTCGACGATAAGCGATTTGCGCGCCGTCGATCTGGAGTTTCTCGAACGACTCATTGGGCATCGGCGACGTTACGAAGTCGCGCAAACGACGGTCAAGGTGGCTGTTGTGGTGGAGGCGAGGAAATTTCGCCAATGACTCTGAAAGCGTTCGCGAGTTGAAGCACGACGTCACCTCGCGGAATGTGTCGATCTCGGCATGGCAATCTCGAATTCATCCCAGC
>JBKPLM010000134.1:0-4189 GCA_046731655.1 Verrucomicrobiota bacterium
TTCTGCAATACGATCGACTTCGTCTCGCGTATCGGCCCAGAATGCGATGCGCGTTCCGTTCGGCTGGTGGTTTCTGTCCTCGTCAATCGCGAAAAACTCCGACGGCTTGTCGGTGCCCGCAGAATAAAAAGTATGGAAATCTCCGCCGACTTCCGGACTCGGCGACGGTTCGTGCCGTTCGCGAACAAATCCGAGCTGCGACAAAAATTGTCCGTAAAACTTCTTCGCTGCCTCCATGTTTTTTACTCGCAAATCAATGTGATCAAAGCAACGCGTTTTCATTTTCGGTTTTCTCTTCGGACCATCAATTTTAGTCCCGACCAGGTCTCGTCGATTGCGCACACTTTTACATCAACGAATGCGAGCGGCAATGCGACGGCGCGGACCACGTCTTCAGTCACATCAGTTGGCACGCCAGACGATTTCTTTGGCCAGGAAATCCAGACAGTTCCGGTGTCCGCGATTTTCTCGCGCAAGATGGACAGTCTCTTCTCCAATTCGCTGCGCTTCTTTATGAAAGCGTGCACAAAATTCGAATTGGCCTGCAGGCGATCGGAAAAAGTTACGCCTTCGGGAATTGTACCTAGCAATCGCCGGTAATCTGTCGGCGCGTTGATTGTGACAACGGTCAGGCCCGGTTTGATTCCAAGTTTTTGTGGTAACGGTCTCCCCGAGTAACCAGCCATCGCTAATGCTTTAGCGATTCAGCATGGGTTTGTCGAAAACTTCTGTCATCCCGAGCCCTTCGACTTTGCTCAGGACAAGCTCCATCAAGAAATCTCTCCCTTCCACCCAAGCGTGCCTAAAAAGTAAGAGATGTCTCGACTTCGCTCGACATGACACGAACGGCGGCCCGTCGGCAGTGCCAAGGATTTTGCAGGCTGCGCCAGCCTGGGCAAAAAGGGAAACATCGAAATTCCGGGAGTCGACTGTTTGGAAACTAAATATACTGGATTAGTTTCCACATTGTGATAAATACCATGGATATGAAACCGGCACGCAAACCGTTGCCGCGAAGCCCAAAGCGCGATCCGAATCGGCAGCGAATTGTCGATGCTGCGCGGAGCCACTTTTTTAGTCACGGATTCCGGAGTGTGACCATGGACGATCTGGCGGAGGAATTGGGCATCAGCAAGAAAACGCTCTACGCGCATTTTCCGGGCAAGTTCGATCTGCTCGAGGCCGTGCTGGCCGACAAATTCGCAAGCGTCGAGGCGATGCTGAAGGAACTTACGCGCACGGACGGGCACAATTTCCCGGCGACTTTGCGCGAGTTATTGGCCGGTACGCACCGCGAACTGGATGAGATCAAGCCGCCGTTTGTGCGGGACATGCGCCAGAAAGCGCCGGAAGTCTTCAAGCTCGTCGAACGCCGCCGCGCGGCACTAATCCAGCGCTACTTTGGGAAATTTTTTGTCGAGGGGCAACGGGCGGGAATGGTGCGTAAGGATGTTCCAGCAAAGTTGATGATCGAAATCTTGCTGGCGCTGGTTCAATCAATCATGAATCCCCCGAAGATGGAGGAGCTCGGGATGATGCCAAAAGAAGGGTTCTCCGGGATTCTTAAGATCATCCTCGAAGGCGCGCTCACAGCAAAGGGACGGAAAGCGTGAAGGTGTCATTCGTTGAAGAAAATCGATCCGCCCGCCGTTCGGCGGGACGATTTCGCCGTGGCGAAGACTTGATGCGTGCAGCGGCAGCTCTGACGTTACTTCTCTTGCTCGTGAGTTGCGGCAATCGTGGGAAGGCGGTTTCGGGAACCATCGAAGTGGATGAAGCGCATGTGGGCCCGCGCGCAGGCGGACGCGTCGAGAAAATTTTGAAGTGGGAAGGGGATCATTTGCAGGAGGGAGAACTGATCCTGCAACTGGATGCGTCAGAGCTGCGAGCGCGTCGCGACCTGGCCACCGCGCAAATCGACACCGCACTCCACGACGCGGATGCGCAACAAGCGCAATTGGTGTTCCTGCGCGATGAAGCGGGGCGCCAGCAAGACTTGCTTAAGCGAAAGGTCGTCTCCTCGAGTGACGCTGAACGGGCCGATAGCTCGGCGAAAACACAGGAGAAGAATCTCGCGGCAGCCCAAATGCGCGTCGCGCAGGCACGCGCACAACTTGCCGATATCGACGCGCAGCTGGCGGAAATGCAGGTCGTTGCGCCGGCTGATTCTGTTCTCGAGGTGCTCAGCGTAAAGGTGGGCGATGTGCTGCCCGCGAATCGCGAAGCCGCCACGCTGATCCTGACGGGGCATCTCTGGGTGCGCGTTTATGTTCCGGAAAACTGGCTGGGTTTGATCAAACTGGGAGAGCACGTTCGCGTGCGGGTCGATTCATTTCCGGGCAAAGATTTCGATGGCGTTGTGGAGCAGATAAATCGGCAGGCCGAATTTACCCCGCGCAACGTGCAAACCGTCGCGGACCGGATCAAACAAGTATTCGGGGTAAAGATTCGTTTGCCCAGCGACGACGATCGTATGCGCGCCGGAATGGCTGCTGATGTTTATTTTCCCAACGTGAAATGAGCAACCACGAATAGACACGAATGGACACGAATATTCACCAAAGGCGAAACGCTTTTGTCATTCCAAGCGAAGTCGAGGAATCTCTAATTTTTCAAGAAAAATCACCAAAAGCTAGAGATCTTTCGACTGCGCTACACTTCGTTTCGCTCCGCTCAAGATGACGAAAGATGAGTGAAGAATCAAAAATGGGCACGAAGGACACCAAGGGACACTCAGATGAGAAAGTGCCCGAGCCGATGATCGAAGTTGACGGCCTGACGAAGCGCTTCGGCATGTTCACGGCGGTCGATCACGTGTCGTTTTCCGTTGGGAAAGGATCGATCTTTGGGTTTCTCGGACCCAACGGCTCCGGGAAGACAACTGTGATTCGGATGCTATGCGGAATTCTCGAGCCCACCGAGGGCACGGCTCGTATTGGCGGTCACGACGTGGCGCGAGATATCGAGCCGATCAAGGAAATGATTGGCTACATGTCGCAAAAATTTTCGCTCTACGACGAGCTGACCGTAAACGAGAACCTCATCTTTGCAGGAAAACTTTACGGCCTGAGTGGTCGCGAATTGGATCAGCGGCGCGACGAGATGATTGCCACCACGCATCTTGAGCCATACATCAACAGGCGCGCTTCAAATCTTTCTGGTGGCTGGCGACAACGGCTGGCCATGGCTTGCTCGCTAATGCACAAGCCAACCGTCTTGTTTCTCGATGAGCCGACGGCCGGTATCGATCCTGTCGCGCGCCGCGAGCTTTGGGATTTGCTTTTTGAGTTCGCCGGTAAAGGCATGACGCTTTTTGTGACGACGCATTACATGGACGAAGCGGAGCGCTGCGACCATGTGGGTTACATTTACATGTCCAAATTGATCGTGTGCGGTGAGCCAGACGACTTAAAAAAACTGCCTGACGTAAATCCGCCTGGAACGCGCCGTCTCGATGTGACTTGCGACCACGTCACCACAGCGTTGCGTGCGATGCACGAAATGGAGGGAGTGCGCAGCGCCACGGTGTTTGGTCAATCGATGCATTTGCTTGTCGATGACAGCGTAAAACGCGCCCAGATCGACGAACAATTGCGCAAAGTTGGCGTGGGCCATTCCGAAATTCACGAAATCGGTCCTTCGCTCGAAGACGTGTTTGTCGAGCTTTCGGCCAAGCACGCTGCTGAAAAACAAAAAAAAGCCGCGTGATCTTATGAATGCCATCCTGAGCGAAGCGTCTTCTGTAGCGGCGGTCTATGACCGCCGAAATCTTCGAAACAAAAATATGTTCGGCGCTCACAGACCGCCGTTACAACAAACATGAAACACAAATTGTTTCGCGGGCTTGGCGCAATTCTCTTTAAAGAATTCATCGTTGTCGCCCGCGATCCGTTGACGCTCTTCTTCTTTTTCTTTCCTCCGCTGATCGAAATGGTCGCGTTCGGTTACGCGCTGGATAACGACATCAAGCACATGGCGATGCTTGTTCTAAATGAAGATCGTAGCGTTCAGAGCCGTCAGCTGATCGATCGCTTCGTGAACACAGAGACCTTTCGCGTGGTGGGCGAGGTGCACAGCCTGGATGAGCTTAAGAGCGAAATGCGGAGAGGCCGCGCCTACGCCGCTTTGGATATTCCGCCGAACTTTACTCGAGACCTTAATG
Organism: Verrucomicrobiota bacterium; assembly: GCA_046731655.1. GTDB lineage: Bacteria > Verrucomicrobiota > Verrucomicrobiia > Chthoniobacterales > UBA10450 > Udaeobacter. Next base: position 4,163 of record JBKPLM010000134.1, read on the forward strand.
CAGGCCACTCTGCGCAGGTTCAATTGC
>JBKPLM010000135.1:0-7781 GCA_046731655.1 Verrucomicrobiota bacterium
ATCCTGAACCACGATTATGCTGAGGATCGCTTGCATTGTTATGCGAGGCATTGCCGGCAGCACAACCCGATCCACGTTTGAAGCTCATCCCGGATATTTCGCCATGACAGCGAGCATTTCTTTTACTGCAGTATCAAGCCCGACCCAAACCGCGCGCGACACGATGGAGTGACCAATGTTGAGCTCGGTCAAACCTGGAATCTGGTTGATAAGCCCGATATTTTTGTAGTTGATCCCGTGCCCGGCATTGACCTGGAGATGCGATTCCGACGCAGCGCGCGCAGCCGCTCGTAGTTGTTCAAGCTCCTCTTTTTGGATCTTTTCTGTGAACGCGTTGGCCAGTTTGCCTGTGTGCAGCTCAACCATTTCGACGCTGAGCTCTGCTGCGGCATCAACCTGCTCCAGAGTAGGATCGATGAACAGGCTAACTCTAATGCCAGAGGTTTGAAGCCGTTTCACGGTGGGTTCCAATGTCTTGCGATTTGCAATGACATCGAGCCCGCCTTCGGTGGTGATTTCCTCCCGCTTCTCGGGGACAAGGCAGACTTCGTCCGGCACGACGCGTAGCGCAACATCGAGAATCTCCGGTGTATTGCCCATTTCGAGGTTCAATTTTGTCAGAATGTTCTCGCGCAACCGTTCGATGTCCCGGTCCTGGATATGGCGGCGATCGCTGCGCAAATGCGCCACGATCCCCTGCGCGCCTGCGCGTTCGCACATTCGTGCCGCAATAATGAGGTCTGGCTCCGCGTTCTTGGATTCCGGCATCGTGGCATAGCGCGCCTGCCGCAGCGTTGCTACGTGATCGACGTTAACTCCCAGGCGCAGACCACTCATGTGACTTGGAAAATTCGGTTGCTCGCGCAAAATAGGACTCACTCAATCATCCTGAGCAAGTCGAGAAACGAACAAAGTTGCGATTCCGTAGTCGCCTTCTGACTAAAAGAACTATTCCGCAGCAGTAATTGTGGGCATGCGCTCCGCTTGCCCACCGCGAGTTTTGGCAAGCGATGCGCTTGCCCCACAAAATGGTCGCCAGCTCGATCTCAGCGATCGGTCGGGGCTGGCGTATTAGGCGCCTGATTTGTCGATTTTTGCTCGCTGGTTTCTGCCTTGGCCTTCTTCAGGGCCTTCTTGGATTTTCGATGGACTGTCTTTGCAGTCTCTTTCGTTTTCTCGCCTACAGTTTCTGCGGTTTCCTTAGTTTTTTTGCCAACAGTCCTGGCAGTCTCCTTGGTTTTTTCTCCGACTGTTTCAGCGGCTTCCTTGGTTTTTTCGCCTGCGGTTTCGAGTCCGTTCTTAACCGTCTCTCCTGCTTTTTTCGCGCCATGCTTTACGTCTTCCACTGTCCCTTCCTGCCCGAGCGCGGCGAGCGCTGTGGCCGCGACCAATGTGATAATTAGGCTCGTTATTTTCATGATTGCCTCCTCTTCATTTTACTGTCCCTGTACACAAGGAAACGGATGAAGCGACCGAGTCGCGTGCCTTGCTGCGCGTTTGATGGGACTGCATCATCCCAGCAAATCCGGACTACAGGGCTTGCTGCATATGCGCCCGTAAATCGACGCGAGTTTCGACAGTGGAACACCGAAGACGTAAAGCGCTGCAATAAATCCGTAAGCCAGGGTCAGGCGTGCTCGTCCGATACTTTCATAACGACGCGGACTCACCAGGATCCGTTTGCGGCTGTGTGTGACGCGACCCTGGCGCTGAAGTTGGCGAAAGAATTCCACGTCTTCCATCAATGGCACTTCCGGAAAACCGCCAATGTCCAGGAAGGCCGTGCGCCGGCAGAATATGCCATGGTCGCCACACCGCATTCGCAGCAAAATCCCGGCGTAATGCGCAAAGGTGTCCGTCAATCGATAAACACTGGCTCGCGGCAAGCGAATTCGAAAGTAACCGCCAGCGACCTTCGGATTATCCAGGGCGCGCTCGATCTCATTCAGGCATCCCGACGGAACTTCGGCATCAACATGGACGAACCAAAGGATGTCGCCGCGGGCGGTGTGTGCACCAGCATTCATTTGTGTTGCTCGATTGCGCTCGCTTAACACAAGCTGATCGCAAAAGCCGGATGCGAGATCGGCCGTGCCATCAGTGCTTCCGCCATCAGCGACAATAATTTCAGCGCCAGGCGCTCGCTCGCGTAGGTGTCGAAGAAATGGTCGTACCAGCGGCGCCTCGTTGAATACTGGAACAATGATCGAGAACCGCGTTCGAACGCTTTTCCCGGGATTGCCTGCCAAATGTCGATCAAGCAATTGCATCCTTGTTGAAACTGAGCTGGATTCCATGAATACGCGATCGATCATTAATTTCTGGTTAATCTTCTCTTATCAGTGCAGTGAGCAAAGAATTTTGCGCTAGGACAGGAATAAAACGCCGCGGGTTCGTCTCCTAAATAAGTAGTAGGGGCAATAAATATGCGTGCCATCCCTGGCCATGGCGGCAGAAAACTACAAAGACATCCAACTAATTACGAGCAGACGAAGCTAACAACGGAGGAATTCGTATGATCTCAAGACTTTTTATGACAGCAGCCATTGCGCTATTCTTCAGCCCGGCGGCGTTGGTCGTTGCCCAGGAACATCCCGAGCATCCCAAGAAGACCACAGAGCATCCCAAACAGGGCGCGGAACACCCGAAGCAAGGTGGTGCCGAGAAGCAGGTGAGCACGGCTGATATTTCTGCCGGCATCAAGAACAACATTGATACCCAAAGCAAAAAGAGCAGCGACAGTAAGTTTCACGTCAAGTACGAGGGCCAGGATCTGGCTCTGGACTTGGTAAAAGTACACGACGATCGGCTGCAGGATCTGGGCGCTGGAAAATATTTTGCCTGCGTAGATATGAAAGCGACGGACGGCAAGACCTACGACATTGATTTCTTTCTGACCGGACAGCCCGGCAAAATGAAAGTCACCGAGACGTCGGTTCACAAGATCGACGGAAAGCCCCTCTACAATTGGAACGAAGAGAATGGCAAGTGGCAGAAAGTGCCAGCGAGCTAATCTTCCGATGGTTCGCCAGCGGCTACTGAATCTCCTCGTATTTTTTCTGGCGGGCGCACTTACCAGTCACGCCGCTGACAGTCCAGGCATCGTCAAAGGTACGGATCAATTCGAGTTCGTCTATCGAGTTAAGCTTCCTGAAATCAAAGGCGACGCTCGCGTCTGGATACCTCTGGCTAAGACCGATCCATTTCAAACTGTGACCGAGGAAGAAATGGATATCCCAATGAAATGGGAAAGGGTGCAGGACCGGGATTACCGAAACGATATTGGCGTGCTCCATCCTCAGCCTGCGGATAGCGGTAAAACGATCGAACTCCGGTACCGCGTCGTGCGCAAAGAAAAAGCTGCCTATCCCGCAAGCAGCGCGGAAACCGCGCGGTACTTGTGTCCTGAAAAGCTGGTGCCCACCAATGAAACCTTCAGGACTCTTGCTCAGAAAGCCACAATTGGAAAAAGCCACGACCTGGAACGCGCGAAAGCTCTCTACGATCATGTGATCGGTCGAATGCGTTACGACAAATCGGGGACCGGCTGGGGTAAGGGTGACGCGATTTACGCTTGTGACTTTCGCACAGGTAATTGCAGCGATTTTCACGCTTATTTCATCGCTTTAGCGCGAAGCATTGGTATACCCGCTCGCTTTGCCATTGGCGCTACTATTCCAGCCGACAAGAACGAAGGGACAATCGAGGGCTATCACTGCTGGGCAGAATTCCTGGCAGACGGGCACTGGGTGCCAGTGGATATCAGCGAAGCATGGAAGAATCCAAAGCTGGCGGACTACTACTTTGGCCATAATCCCGCCAATCGCTTCGAGCTAACGAAGGGCCGCGACCTGGTAGTTGATCCCGAGCCGGCAAGTGGCCCGATTAATTTTCTCGCTTACCCGCTACTGGAGATGGACGGCGAGGTAATTAAACCCGAAACCACTTTCACATTTCGGCGTATCGGCACGTAACTCAGGCTTCGAGCCTGATGAGTCGTGCGGGTTTCCAGCCTGGCCTAGATGTCAGCAGGCAAGATGCTCGCTTGACGAAACAGGCAGGATGCCTGTGTTACGAGCGGCGCATTGCCGTTGGATTTCAGGCGATGATACGATCGCGGCGGCTATACTCTAACCATGCCAAGAATTCCTTTGATGGATTATGTCGGCAGACCGCTGCTGGCTTGTCTGTTTCTTGCGCTGTTCTTGCTCCAATGGCGTTTCCCTCTACGTCGCCAGCATTTCAGCGTATTGCACCGGCTGGTGCGCAATTTTGTGCTTTCAATTCCCGGCTTCGCCATCGTGCGCTTCGCCATGTTGCCAATCCCGATCGCCGTCGCCATGTGGGTGAAAGAGGCACACATCGGTCTGTTAAACTGGCTTGGCATGCCATTTTGGATCGCTGGCGTCGCCACGTTTCTGCTGATGGATTACGCCTACTGGTGGTGGCATTGGGCGAACCATATGGTTCCCCTCTTCTGGCGATTCCATAATGTCCATCACACGGATCTCGATCTCGATGTAAGCACTGCTGCGCGATTCCATTTTGGAGAGATGATTTTTTCCATCGGATTTCTTTCGCTGGCAGTGATCCTCTTCGGTATCACTCCGATAATGCTGGTGATCTTCTTCATCACATTTGAAGCTGCGACGCTGTTTCACCATTCTAACTGGCGTCTGCCGATCAAGCTGGAGCGATTCTTAAATCTGATCATTGTCACACCGCGGATGCACGGCATTCATCATTCGATCGTGCAACGTGAAACCAATTCGAATTGGGGCACCATTTTTTGCTGGTGGGACAAGCTCCATCGCACGTTGCGTCGCGATGTGCCGCAGGATGCAGTTACTATTGGTGTTGCAGCGTATCGCGACGAACACGAACTCACACTGGGCAAACTCTTTGCGATGCCATTTCGTGGACAGCGCCCTTGGCGATTGCCCAACGGAGAGATTCCGGAGCGCGAAGTCCAGCAAGCAAATAACCTCGTTGAGTGATTTCGCGTATGCCAACGGGCATGCGTCTCGCAATTAATTTCCGATATCGGGAATAATTCCGCGATTAAACGCTCTTACGAAAAAAATGAGGGCTATGCAAAGCCCGGAATTCGATCAGAGATAAAAAACATTCAACAAGGGAGCGAACATGCACAACAAAACAAAAAGCATTGGAATATTTGTCAGCTTTTTAATGCTGACGACGTTTACGACGGCGACTTTCGGTCAGGTAAGGCAGCCCCCGCCCCTGCGGAACTTTCACGCGGGTGCAGTGTATATTTTGACAAATCAGGTTGAAAATGCGGTGGCGGTTTTTAGCCTCAGCGCGCACGGCGCTTTGACCCCTGCAGGCGAATTTCCCACCGGCGGCGCAGGCGATCCGGTTCCGCAGGGCACAGATCCGGCGACTGATCCGCTCGCATCGCAGGGCGCATTAATTTTAGGTCAGGGCAATCAATTTCTGTTCGCGGTCAATGCCGGCAGCAATCAGATTTCCGTTTTGAGAGTGGCCAGCACCGGATTGACTCTCGTTGGCGTTTTTGATTCGGGAGGTGTTCGTCCCATCAGCCTGACGCTTCATGAAAATTTGCTGTATGTTCTTAACGAAGGCGGAACTCCCAATATTACCGGTTTCACGGTTGGCGATGACGGAACGTTGACACCGTTGGCTGGCTCTACTCAACCGCTAATTGGCGACACAGCCGCTGATCCTGCTCAGGTCAGCTTCAATCCTGACGGTACGCTGTTAGTTGTGACTGAAAAAGCGGGCAACCGCATTGATACGTACACTGTTGATGAGAACGGCCTGCCGAGCGCGCCGATAGACAACCCTTCCAACGGCATGACGCCTTTTGGCTTCGCCTTTAACAACCCAGGATTTTTGATCGTTTCAGAGGCTTTCGGCGGCACACCAAATGCATCGGCCGCCTCGTCATATAGCGCATCGGAAGACGGCACCCTAAGTGTGGTTAGTGGCTCGGTGGCAAATTCTCAAACAGCCTCTTGTTGGGTGGTCACTACGAACAATGGGAAATCCGCTTTCGTGTCGAATACCGGCAGCAGTACGATCTCCAGCTATCAGGTTGGCGCTGGGGACGGAACGCTCACCCTGCTTAATCCTATCGCCGCAGATACAGGAGCCAACAGTGCGCCGATTGACATGGCTCTGAACAACAGCAGCCACTTTCTATTCGTGCTTTTAGGGGGTTCTCAAGCAGTCGCGTCCTATCGCGTGGAAAGAGACGGAACTCTAACGTTGGTTGACACTGAGGGAGGACTGCCGCTCGGTGCACAAGGTATCGCCGCCAAATAATTGAGCGGGTAATTCAGCTGCGCGCATTTCAATGCGCGCAGCTCTCGCTTTGACACAATTGGCTCAGATCGCGCGTGTACTCTAGGCGAGAAAATCCGGGTAGCACACGCGTTAAGCAGCGCCTTCCTTACCAGCAGCAGATTCGACATCCGACGTGTTTTGCTTGTCAACGAGGTGGACGGCTGAATCTCTTCGCGCATACGAAGGATTAGAGGTATGACCGAAGGCCGGCGTCAACGCGTCGCGGTTGTCGCGGGAGTTGGTCCCGGGCTTGGAGCGGCACTGGTTCGAAAGCTCGTCCAGGAAGGCTATCGAGTTGGGATGTTCGCGCGTTCGCCAGGTTTTATTGGCGAGCTCGCAGATGAACTTGGAGCAAGTACACTGGCAATTCCTACAGACGTTTCCAATGCGAAGGAAGTCGCGGCAGGATTTCGCCAAGTGCGACAGCAGATGGGCCCGGTTGAGATTCTAATCGCGCACGCAAGCGGTTCGGTCGGCGAAGGGCTAATGAAGACTACTGCTAAGCAATTTGAGCAATCGTGGCGAGTCGCCGTGCTCGGCGCATTTCTTTGTGCGCGCGAAGCGGTGCCTGACATGGTTAAGCGTCGGGCAGGCGCGATCATTTTTACTGGAGCGACTTCCTCGGTGCGCGGGCGCGGAGGCGCTGTTGCATTCAGCAGCGCGAAATTCGCTGTGCGAGGCCTGGCGCAATCGCTTGCAGTAGAGCTTTGGCCGAAGGGCATTCACGTCGCACACGTTATCATCGACGGCGTGATCGATACGCCGAAGGTCCGCAAGACCTACAAGCTTTCCGCTAAGGAACCATTACTCAAGCCAGAAGCGATCGCAGATTCGTACTGGAATCTTGTCCAGCAGGAACGCAGCGGATGGAGTCTGGAAATCGATCTGCGCCCTAGCAAGGAAGCGTTCTTCGAATGATTCGTAGCAACTCGAGGGAAGGGTCAGAGACCAGCGGAAAGCTCGACCGGTAGGAAAGGCGGTATTATACCGCCTCTCCCACGGCTCGAGCGATGTCGCTTTCATAAAAAAGGTACTCCCTCGGCCGCAGGTGCATCTTTTCAGCATTGTTGCGGATGTAGCGAACACAGTTGGCGAAGTGCTTTTCGGTGCGCACGAGCCGGTCAAAATAATCGCGTTGCCAAAGCACGCCGCTGCGGCCGATGAGGCGGTTAATGCGCACAGCCGATTGTCTCTTCCACGAATGCACAATTTTTTCCAGCGACCAGCCGTGCATAGGTGCGAACAACGTATGTACATGGTTCGGCATGATAACTAATGAGATGACGTCTACGCGCATTCCATCGAAATGCCGCAGGGCAGCTGCGATTTCCCGTGCATATGGGCGGCGGCTCAAGATGACGAGCCATGGCCTGCGTCGAGCCAATCCTCGATTTTTCGCGAGAACCGCCTGTAATATTCCTGTTCGACGTCTGCGCTCCAAGGCAGCGGAT
>JBKPLM010000136.1:0-21610 GCA_046731655.1 Verrucomicrobiota bacterium
GCTGAAGCGATTAAGAACTACGAAGAAAATCGGAGCCTCAAAGGGTACAAGGATAATGCGGACCGGGATGATCATAAAATACGCGTTTCAGCGACTACGTCAGACCTGTTTGTTCCTGCGGCACTACCTCGAATAACGGCATGAAAGCACGTGATGCTCAGGAGATCATCAAACAGGCGATGGCCGATCGAAGCGTGTACGACGCCATGGCGGCGCGCGAAAATGAGGTGTGGGGTACTATTTTGCCGGCTTTGGAGAATTCCGAAGCGAGAACCGAGGATATGGCAGCGGCCGCAAAACTCAATGCTGGCCGTCACCAGTCTTACCTGATAGGAGTCGCGCAGGAGAAAAATCTGACATTTGAGCGTGGTCTTACGCTTGGATGCGGCGCGGGAAGGCTTGAGCGAGCGCTTATTCGCGAAGGAGTTTGTGGTAGCTTTCATGGAATCGACATCTCGGAGAAAGCGATTACGGCGGCACGCGAAATTGCGGAGAAGGAGAACCTCCCGCTTACTTATGAAGTAGCCGACCTCAACTTCGTGGAGTTACCTGAGAAAACATTCGATCTGGTAGCGGCCCAGACGTCGTTGCATCATGTCCTTTTTCTCGAACGAGTAGCGAAACAGGTATGGCATTGCTTGAAAAACAACGGCTATCTTTGGATACACGATTTCATCGGCGAAACACAATGGCAATACGACCCAAGACGGCTCTCCATCACGAACCAAGTTCTGGCGATTTTGCCTGAAAAGTTTCGCAAGAACAAAATCAACAACCGACTAACGACAGAGATTAAGCGGCCTGAGCCCGGCACACTGGGTTCTCCCTTCGAATCGATTCGATCAGGCGAGATCATTCCGGTTTTTGAGCGCTGGTTTACAATCGAATGGAAACTGGAGTTTAACGCATTCCTGCATCTGGTCGCGCCGCCAGGAACCCGCGCCGCTTATGTTGAAAATGATGACACCCAAGCGCTTTTCGAGCTCCTGCTGCTACTCGACAATTTGTGTATTGAACAAAGGATTGTGCAACCAACCGGCGGTCAATACCTGATGCGTCCGAAGCCTGCCAATGAGATTCCAGCGAAAGCCGAAGGTGATGCCACGGCATCGACGGCATAGAATTAGACAATGGCACTTCCCTTGTTCGATTTTACCGGCAGATGTTACCGAAGGTTGAAGTGGAAAATGGATCGATTTTGACAATCGGCGTTTCAACAAAAGAGTTCAAACGCCGCATCCCATTTTCCGACCACCCATGAACTAAGTGCGGAGTCGTCGAAGCCGCCATTTCCTTCCGAAGATCTCCGACGCGAGATTACTCTATATCGGTTGCTTGCGACGGTTACAACTCTACCCATGCGGCGATGAAGTATAGGGCTCGCTGCAACGGCATCGAGAGTCGTGCCTCCACAGATTGAAATCTCGCGCGTACTTTCGGAGATTACAGGCATCAATGCACAATTTTTTATTGCGAGCGCGGAAACATTCAGTCGTCCGGAAGAATTTGATGTCTTCGAAACCAGCCTCGCCGGTAAAGATTACTTGTGGTTTCAAAATGCAATTGTGGCGTTCTTCGTTTAGAATCCGGTTGAGCGATGTCCGAGGCATGCCTTAAAACCGATTTCGAACCTTCGATCGATCACCGATCTCTGAGGAAGTCGCCTTACGTTGCAACTGCCGGTGAGGCGCTAGCGAACTATGAAGCAAATGAGGAACGCACTTGGTATAACAGTAGTGCACCGCCGGATGACCCATCCGGCAAATACGCATTTCAGCGACTGCGCCACACTTGGTTCACCCCCAAAATTGATCCCAAGTTTAAACTGCGTCGTGACGATAAATTTTATGCCATCGGCTCATGTTTTGCGCGCGGCCTCGAGAGCGCCTTGATTAAACACAAGATCGGTGTCGAAAGCTTTGCGCCGGAGTTTGCAAAGCTTCAGCCAGCGAACAAGGAAGTCTCAGGGCTCGGATTTACCAATAAGTACAATACCTATTCGATATTGAACGAACTTCGGTGGGCGCTTGATCCGAACGCGGTATTCCCCTTGAAATCTATTGTTCAAGCAACAGAGACAACGTGGTACGATCCGCACACAACCCCAACTTTGGAGTTTGCCCATCTGCAGGAAACACTCGAGCGCCGCTCGCTGATGCAGACCGTTACAAAGCGGGTGGAGAATTGTCGCGTGATAATTATTACACTTGGGCTTGCTGAGGTGTGGCGGGACGTCGAAGCAGACGTGTTCGTCAATTCCACGCCGCTCCCCTCGTTGTTCAAGACCCAGCCGAATCGATATGAATTTCATCTTACCGGTTTCGCCGAAAACCTGGCCAATCTGAAAGCGATACACACGCTGTTAACCGAGTACGGACACCCAGACTTTCATATTGTTGTCACAGTCTCGCCGGTTCCCTTGATGAACACTTTTTCAACTATGGACATTGTCGTAGCCAACACCTGGGCTAAGTCGCTATTAAGAGCAGTTGCCCAAGAGTGGGCGGCCGAACACGCCAACGTAGATTACTTTCCAAGTTACGAGATAGTACTGAGCTCCGATCGGGCCGCTGTATGGGAACGCGATCTGAGACACGTCCAAGGCGCCGGAGCGCAGCACATTATGGAATTGTTTCTGCGGAACTACCTCGAGTAAGTTTGCCTTGACTCGGCCGTCGCGCCACCGGCGTTAGTTATGAGGTGCTCCCAGGCGCCATGTCGACGTGTCTGTGCGAACAATATTACGCTTAATACTCGGTAGTGGCTGGTAAGCTGATGACTCCGGACCAGGTCTGCGCCAGTCGTGCCTTGGATGGTTTCGCTATTCTCTATTAGCTCTTAACTCTTTGCTTCGTTACGCGTCGTTGATGGGGCCGCGTCTCCTTTTTGGCTCGTTTCTGGACAACGTCCATATTTGCAGTTCGCATATTTTGCGAGGTTTCAGGCTTGGCAAAGGATGAGACTCAATTCATAAAGATTAAACGAATGGTTCACGCAGGCTTGGAAAGCCCGGGTCAACGGCAAAAATCAGCCGGTTCTGCGTGTCAACCAATGGCAAACAGGCGTGCTGCTTGGAGCTGGAGAAAATCGAGTTAAATTTGGATACCGCCGGTCGCTGTTTCGAATTTTGATGATATTGAATCGAATCACGATGGTACTGCTCCTGGGCTTCTTGATTTTCGCGCTTGTCCGGATACGCTGGCGGCCTGCGAAGGCTCAAAAATGCAGGATCATCTCGATCTGAGGCGCGCTGGAAGTTTATGAGAACCATCTCAAGGGCGACCCTTGCTCCCGCAGCGCCTGTCTTGGGCGGCATCTCGCTGCTCCTCTGCGCGTTAGTGTTCTATTACTTGGCGGTTATTAGGATTGACTATCGAAAGACGATTTTCCTCGACCTCGTTCCGCACCCTGATGCGATAGAATATTTCGCGCAGGCAAAAGCGCTGCATAAGGACGGGAGGCCTTCGATTCAGATAGGATACGAAAAGTTGCCATCGAGATATCCCTTTGGCTATCCAGCGCTGATGCTTCCCTGGCTGAAGATTCTACGCGGTAAAGATGCGATATTGGCGCCGTTTCGGACGAATCAAACGCTTGGTCTGCTCCTGCTTCTAGCCGTCTTTGGCTTTTACACCTATCTCGCGATGCCGCTAACTGGTGGGCTTGCAGCGCTTTTGCTTGTAACCCTTCCTGGTTTCTTCACTTTCTGTCGCTCATCACTCAGCGAAATCAGCGCATCACTATTTATTATGCTGGCCTTTATGTTCGCCTACTTAGGACTAAGGGAGGAACGCCGCTGGAAAATCTATGCATCCGCAGTTTTTCTCGGTCTTTCATTAAACATTCGACTGCAATCGCTTTTTTTTGCGCCCTTGCTCCTCGCGATAGCGCTTTTCCCATTGCGAGAGATGCGTCTCCGCTGGCTTCTTCATTGTGTTGCGATTCCTATCGTTTTCGTCCTGGCCGCCAGCCCTGTACTTGTGCTGAACACAATCCAGTTTCAGTCGCCGTTCACAACCGGTTACGACTTCTGGGTCCCACATTCGGGCAAGAGCGACCTTCTATTTTCCCTTCGCCATGTTCCGGCCAGCGCTGCCGCCCTGTGGAGGGAATTCACCCTGCAGCCGCGCATGTTTTATGCCGCCAATATCTTTGGCACTGGCACATGCTTTGTCCCGACCTTTATCGGGCTGACTTGCGTGGGCCTGTTTTTCATTCACCTCGATCGCTTCATTCTTTGCGGCTCTCTAGCTGGCCTCAGTACTTTTGCAGCATCGCTTAGCTACAAGTTCGGAGACGATGCGCGCTTCTATCTACCTCTTTTGGTGCTTTTGGTGGCAATCGCAGTCCTACCGATAACTTGGATGGCAAAAAAGCTGTTTACTAAAACACGAATCCTTGCCTCACTGGCAATCTTAGTCCTATTTGTCACCGCCTGTCTTGGTTACCCTTCGCGTTCCGGATACAACACACACGCAATTAACCGATCGCAAGCGTGGGACGCTCTGCACTTTCCAAATAGACCACGCCGATCCTTGCAGTTTATCGCTCAGCAGCGTTTCGCGAAACTATTGAGACAACAACCCGGCATCGTTTTCTCCGATATTGATCCGGTTTATCTGAACGCTCTTTTGCCAAAAGCCTTCGTCGCTGCTCCGATTGTTGGAAATCGCTATAACCGGTGGAGCAAAATCTGGCGCTATGAGCAGACACAGGCTCTGGCCCTCGTCGGACAAAGCTTGAAAGAGTCACTTCCTGTTTACGCGTTATTGGTCACGCCAAAGGACATGACTATCAACCAGTCGCGTCTGCCAGCCGTTCCTGGATACTCCTGGCAGATTTTGAATGAGCCCTCCACGAAAGCCACCATTCTGAAGCTGACTCCTATCGCAACCGACGCGACGACACTACCGCCGGGATAATGCGCTTCCGTTGTGTCGATTCCGGAGCTTGACTCGTGCAAAAACCTCTTCGACCAGCTCTTTTTGCAGGCCTGCTTTTGTTGGCCGCTTATCTTAGACTAACCGGGCTATCCTGGGGTCTCAGCGGCGGGTATGGCCATGACCGCAATCTTCAACCGGACGAATTCGTTAGTCTCAGAGGCGTCCTTCAGCTGGATTTGCTAAAGGGTCGCATCAGTTCTCCCGGAGCGTACTTCGAAGGAACGTTTAATTATTATCTTTGGGCCGTGCCGAAAGCCCTGCTCAAGCTAGCCGGTAAGAAGGAAGCGCCAGTTACCGACTCGATGACTGCCAAAGACATTTCCACACTTCTCTACATTTGCCGATGGATGTCGGTCCTGTTTGATCTTTGCACAATTGTTATCGTATTTCTCGCCATCAAAGAAGTGACTCATGCATCTTATGCCTCTTTCCTTGGTGCGCTTTGCTACGCTGTTGCGCCAATGCAGGTGATCTACGCGCATTTTATGAGGACGCACGTCCTGACCAACTTCTTATGCGCACTGGTAATTTGGCTCTCATTCAAGCTCCGAGCTTCCCGACGGTGGGAGCTACTTATTGCAGTGGGCTTTTTTGCAGGCTTAGCAATGGCGACTCGCTACCCGGCTGGAATGATCGTGCTAATTCCATGCCTATATCTAATGTTTAATAACGCTGATAACTCGCCGAGCCGGCAAATCCAGCTTTGGGACAGCGCTAAAGCCTTCGTTGCGGGTCCGGTTTGGTTAATCGCTCTCGGATTTCTAATCGGGCTGTTTCTGGGTCATCCGATGCTGTTTTTGAATCCATCAAACGTTATAAAGGCAATCACTGGCGAAACACTAAAATATGCGTCTCTGCAAGAGTTCAGCGCTGGCCGGCTTGTTAATTTATCCGTGGTTTGGAAATATATCACGTACTTGATTCCATTCGCGATGTATCCCTTGCTATGGGTCGTTCCGTATTGCGCCATCTTATATCTAGTTTTTAGACGCAGCCTTTACAGCCTATTCCTGCCTATCCTGATTTTCTCGCTTTTGTATCTTTACTTTATGGCCAAAGGCTACCTTGGACCATTTTTTGCTCGTGCAAGCATGCCTTTGTTTCCCGGATTTTGCGTCCTTGCTGGGCTGGCCGTTAATGACTTGTTGTTCAGATTTGGAAAGAAACGGGCTGTTACTCGTGCCTTGACTGTCGTGCTACTTCTCGTTATCGGGCCATCTGTACTCTTCGACATCGCATACGCTCGTGCCATGCGGCACAAGGATGCTCGCCTGGTTCTTCGGAAGGATCTCCGAACGTGGATTGGCGCGGCGACCGCGACCATCGGCGTGTCGCCCCGGGGACCCTATTTTTATATGGTCATGCCAGCTGCTGCGCCATTGAAGAGCAACAAGGTAACGGTCCAGCTACAGGAGCCCACGCAAAGCGCCGATTTTTTTCTAGTAGGATTTCCGCATCAGCTTCCGCCTACGTATATCGACGCGTTTATTGGAGCGATTGAGGCAAAAGGGGTATTCAAATATGAAAAGAGCTATGCCGTTCCTTTACGGATCCTTGGGCAAGAGTTTAACCTTGCGCGCTTTCCTCCAGATATGATCTACCCTTTCCCGATGATTTTGCTCTTCCGCGCTAAAAATCTCAATGCCAGTTAAAGATTTGAAGACGACGATGCGCCGATTTATGAGACAAATTCAATAGCACCCGAGCGATGTCTCTACTACCGATAGCCGCGGGCGGATCTGCTCGTTAACTCCGCTCCCATGAAGAGCGTGGAGACAGAACGGGCGTATCGATTTCTTGCGTTTGACGCGGTTTGCGTGGCCGTTCTTATCGCCTATTTCCTTCACTTTGCTCTTCCGGCGCTACGCGGGGGTTTCCGTGAAGACGAGATGGGGAACATCGGGATCTGCTGGTGTGCTGGAGCGTTGAAATCGCTCTTGGCAAATATCGTATTTTGGAAACTATTGCTTTGTCCGGGAGACGCCCTTTACGATTTGCCTCTCTACCTTTATCGACCGGGAGGCGCTCTTTACTATCTGCCGCTCTATCACTTCTTTGAACTGGATCCTCTCCCTTATCGAATCGTCCAGATCGCCATTCTTGTTGCATCCATTCCGCTGGTCTATTACTTGAGCCGGCGTCTCGGCTCCTCGCGTTCGACCGCTTTCATTGCTGTCCTCGCTCTTTGTTACCACCCGCGGCTTGCCGGCCTGGTGTTTGTCGGTGCGTTTATTTATGACGTGTTATGTGGATTCTTTTATTTCGCGGCATTGGCTTACTACATACATGTTCGCGAGAGAGAGGTCGCTATGCGGCCACCGCAATTGCTGGCATTTTTGGGCCTCTATATTATCGCGCTTAACTGCAAGGAAATGGCAGTTACGCTTCCAGTAATCGTTTTAATTTATGAGGTTCTGAAATCTCCTCCTGCGTGGGCAGACTGGAAAGCTTTCTCGCGCTGGGTTCGGTCTTACATCACACCGCAGCTGATTGCTGGATTGCTAACAGTTTTTTATATCTACGGGAAAACCCATGGCAGCGGCTCGCTGGCAAGTCTAGATCCTTATCGACCCGTATATTCATGGCATAATTTCACAGCTTCCAACTCCAGGTTTGTTGGTCAATTGTTGTTTGCCGGGCATACAATCACACCAATAGAGCTGCTACTCTTGTGGTCGCTGGTTTTCATTTATGCTTTTCTACGCCGGGACCGCACGCTTCAGCTCATGGCATTCTGGATAGTGATCGTGCCCCTTCCTTTGGCGTTTATCGTCCCCATCCGCGACAATGCATCCCTTTATCTTCTGCTGTTCGGATGGGCAATGATCTTTGCAAAGGTTATGTTTGATTTGATCAATCTGCTTTCGAACTTTTCGGTATTCGTTGGCAACCGTCTCCTGCCTGCAGACGCAGGCCCAATTGTCGGTGATGCTTTCAGGAGAGTATCACGTCGGATTATCCGAATCGTTGGAACGCTTTTAGTGGCGTTCGCTCTCGCAGCCTTTACACAGCGAAAGAATCAGGGCCTCCAAGCCCCTTGGCTCAATGTAGGGGTAAAAGCCTCGCATGTTATCCATACGTTCCGTTCCCTGGGTTTCCGTCCATCACATGGCAGTAGCATTCTCCTTTTGCTGAGGGAAAATATCTTCCAAAACAAATGGAATGTTTTTTTTATTGCTTCTCTGGTGTGGAACGATCATTCCCTGCGTATTTGGATCGAGAATGTAAATGAACTCACGCCACAACAGCAGGCAAACGTCGATTACATCATTGAAGTCAGTGAATTTGACGCAGACGTCATTCGTTCGCCCAAGCTTCCACAGTCAGACTAAGAGGTTGGCCCAGACTTTAAGAAGTTGGTCCCCTTCACAAGAGAAAGATATCGGCGATTCACAATTGGCGCATCGGGTTACGGAGCCTATCAATGAGTAGTCGAGCACGGCAGTCGATCACGAGGACAGGCTGGTTAATTGCCTGCGGCACGTTGTTAGCTGCGTTAGTGCTGATACAAACGACGAGCTTACGTCATAAGGGACTTACAACTGATGAGCCTCTTCATTACCAGTACGGTTATCGCGCATTGAATGGCTTCCCCGAGCGAACTGGAGCCATTAATAGCAGCACCATGCCTTTTTCAAGTGTCCATGCCATGACGAGCGGAAATCTCGCCGTCTTTGGGCGGACGGCAGGTATTTCACTCGACACTTCGTGGATCGGTCAGGTAAAACGCGGCCGGTACGCGGCCGTCATTCTCTCGCTATTGCTGGCGCTGTATGTGTTGAAGTGGAGCTACGAACTTTACGGCCGTAACGGAGCTCTCCTGTCGCTGAGTCTTTACGTCTTCGATCCCAATCTGCTGGCGCACGGCCAGTTGGTCACGGCTGACTTGCCCGCCGCCTTGATGACGACCATGGCACTCTATCATTTTTGGCATTTTCTCAAGTTAGGCGGCAAGCAACGAGCCGTTTTTAGTGCAGTGACGCTTGGTTTAAGCCAACTAGCCAAATACTCGTGCGTTTATCTGTATCCAATCTTTTTGGCAACTGGAGCACTTTATTGTCGCTTTACTCAGGCAACCGAAGTAACAAACCCTCACCGATCAGATAGCCTGACCTGGAATCTGCGCCGCTGGTTTGTTGTCATAATGTTCTTCGCCGCTGTGAGCGCCGTGACAATCAATCTGGGATTCGGCTTCAATGGAATTGGAACGCCTTTGTCCAGGTATACCTTTAAAGATCCAGTTTTCAAAAAACTCCAGGCGACGCCGATCGTCGCCAACCTGCCGCTTCCATTGCCACTGCCTTACGTCCAAGGTTTGGATCTAGTCAAGTTCGAGGAGAGGATGGGAGAAGCCTGGGGCAACATTTACATGGCAGGGCACCTTCGAGTGAATCATCATAACGGAACGCTTCGTGGGTTCCCAGGGTATTACTTTTACGCGGCTTTCTTCAAGGTGCCGATTCCCACGCAAATCATATTTTTGGTGGCATTGGTCGGCTATTTTTCGCGGCGCGCCCAGCCAGCAGCGAGAGGACTTCGCCGAGAGGAGATTTTTCTGCTGGTTCCGATTCTGATTTACTGGGTCTACTTCAACTTCTTGTTTAACGCCCAGATCGGCATTCGTCATGTGTTACCGGTATTCGCGCTGGTTACGGTCTTTTGCGGAAGATTCCTAGCTGCCCCGGGCGCCAAGCTCCGACAATATACCGCGGTGACTCTCGTCGTCTGGGTTGCTGCATCTGCTCTTTCATATTATCCACATTTTATCTCGTATTTTAACGAATTTGTTCCGGACAGGAAGCTGGCATACCGACACCTTGCAGACTCGAACTTGGATTGGCGAGGCAATGAATGGTACCTAAACCAATATGTTCGCCGTCATCCTGAAGTTATCGTGGACCCTCGTAAACCGCAGGCTGGTCGGATTGCCGTGCCCGTCAACGCTTTGGTCGGAGTTAATCGAAATCCTGAGGAGTACAAATGGTTAAGAGAGCATTTCACACCCGTGGACCACGTTGCCTACTCGTTCCTAGTCTATGACATTCCAAAGGAAATGCTTCCCGAGGGCAACGACTCCGAACGCCCAAAAGAATTGTCGCCGATTACAGGACACTGATAATTTACTCTCATAGCTTCCGCTTACCACGCGAATGAATTCCCGCGGTGAGTGGTTGTCCCGGCAACGAGGCCAGCAATCCGCTAAAGCGTTCCACCATCAGGGCTGGGCCGTTTGCCCTTACGCCACGCAAGAGGAGGAGCTGTTTAAGCTAACAGCCTGTTCGAGAGCGCAACTTGCGGGGACAATGTCATGAAAGCATCATTATTAGTGCCATCATTGTCCGCCAGACGCGAATACATTCACATATCAAATTTGCGCTCTTACTGAGTAATCCAGCCTAGACATTTGTCGCTCATTGTCACCACAAGGAGAAGAACTTGCTCTTGACTTCCCTCGTGTAACCGCCTGACGTTGGCAGATCCTATAGATGTCACAGCAAACTCGACTATACTGGATTCGCAAAGGTCTTGGAGTTGTTCCTCCATTGGCAGCACTTCTTCCTGCCGTTTGGGTCCTGACCCATCCTATGTCAGTAGTATGGCTACGCCCTTTCTGTAAAGAGACTTGGACTGTCCTAGTAGCCTGCGCGCTGGCGGCGGTTCTGCCGTTCTTGTTCCGCCATAAAGGAACGAGCGCATGGTCATTATTGGTCATAGCGCTGACCCAGGCCGCCTTCCAAGCGTGGTGCTACAATACCGGTTCACATCCTGCGGTTACTCCGTCTCAAATCTGGGGTATCTTTCCGTTCGGCGACGCCAATTTCTATTACAGCGGAGCTTGCGAACTGCTCAATGGGCAACAGATGACTCTTATGTTTGGGGCCAGGGAGTCTTTTTCTCTGTTATTAGCGGTCTTGTTGAAAATACTAAGGCACGACTTCCGTTTGGTGACGTTAGTCCTTACGATTGTTATGGTCCTAGCCACGTGGTCAGCTTTCGAGGTAATTCGGCTTCGGCTGGGCGGGCTCGCCGCGGTAGTGTTTTTGGCTTGTGTCACATTCTTAATACGGATCTACTGCGTGGGATTTTTCATGACGGAGCAATTGGCCGTCCTCTATTCACTGTGTGCAGTTGCCATGCTGGTTGAAAGCGTCGCAACGCGAGGAAAGGCGAAAGGTTGGTTCTTTTGGGGCGGTGTTTTTTTTCTCGCCCAGGCTCTGAACGCGAGGCCAGCTGCTTATCTGGTGCTGCCGTTTCTCGTTCTGTTCTCGTGGCAATTATGCGATGGCAGTCCGAAGGTACGAGGCAAAGTCGTTTTTCTTGGTGCAATAGCTGTCGCCATGTCATTTCTCTTGCACGGCATCACATACCACCGGGCCGTGGGAGCGCGCGTGCCCTCCAATTCATGGTATTGCATTTATGGAATGTTAAATGGCGGGACCTGGCGAGATGGGATATGGCATTCTCAGCGGTTATTACCAGGTATGCCTAACCCCATGGCGCCATATTCATCAGCGGCGGATCGTCTACAAGCATTGCTTCTGCTGAGAGCGGAATGTTTGTCTGAGATTAGAGACCATCCCAGCAAGTTCTTGAGCGGCTGGTGGCGCGCGGTACAGTTTCTCTGGTCGAACAACACTCCGTTTCGGACTCAAGCTGTCTATCAAGAAGTACCTTCTGCCTGGGTCACAGAATCTGCCCGCTGGTGCGCAGTCCTCGGTCTTGGGCTTTCCCTGTTCCTGTTGTTAAGAGGCACACGCCTTGGCCCGAACTTCACAATATATCAAGAATTGAGCTGGATTAACCTGGCGGGATTTCTTGGAATGCTGGCATCACTTCCATTTGCACCACCGTGGGATGGAGATACACGTATCTATTCCGCCACGCTGCCCATGTTTTTTCTGTTGCCTGCTTCCTTTGTAGGCTGCCTGTACTTATTGATTGTCAGGAGATTTCATCACACGACTGCCCCATCGAATTCAGAATCCCCGGCAAAGTTTGCGATTGACTCAGCACTGATTATAGGCGGAACGCTTTCCGTGGTAATCACCGCCGCTTCCTGGTGTTTAGTCGGCACAGACCCCGCTTCCAAAAATCGCCAGCACCCAGTCAGGCTAATGACCGATGAACTCACAAAGAGAACGGCGCAGGCGCCCGTGCGGTCTTTCGATCTCCAGTCATTGCGAGCTGGCTATCACTTGCGTCTGACCGATGACACCCAGCCAACCTGGTTGCCAAAGATTTCCAGAAAAGACTTTATTCAATCCCTCCCGATAGGGCCATACTCACCCCTTTCCTCCACTTTCAACCAATTGCAGCCGGGGTCGGAACTTGTTGTGCTGCCCTATTATGTTTGGCTGATACTGGACAAGGAAGATGCCCAGGCGCAAAGATTCACACCGCGGCCGGAGCAAACGGGCCATCGCGTCTGGCCGCCCGTATATTTTAGCAAAGGCCTGAACATTCAGAACCAGTAATCGAATGCAGGCCATTGGACTTGTTGCGAAACTTGAGACCTTGTTTCCCTAATCGCTTCTGCCGCTATTGATTCGCGGGATGTCGATGTTTAGGCAATTGTGGACCGAGCGAATCATCGCTCCCGAGACGGTTAGCTTGTTGTCATTATGTGCGCTTTCTGATTGCGCCGTGAATCTCTTGCAGAATTTCTCGCAAATTGTAGCGAAATTTCCAAGCGGGATAGTGCATCTGGAATTTTCTCACGTCGGTGATCCACCAGACGTGGTCGCCGATCCGGTTCGCCTCTTCATAGCTCCAGGTTAATTTGCGTCCACTTATTTCCTCACATAAGGCAATCGCTTCTAGCATCGAACAGTTGCTGTGCCGGCTGCCACCGATGTTGTACACTTCGCCGCTGCGCGGCGCGCGAATGAATTCCACGAATGCTTCGACCAAATCAAAGCTGTGAATGTTATCACGAACCTGTTTCCCCTTGTAGCCTAACACGCGGTAAGGCTTGCCGGTCACCGTACAGATCATCAGGTACGAAAGAAATCCGTGCAGCTCCGTGCCCGCGTGTGCCGGTCCTGTGAGGCAGCCACCGCGAAAAGAGACAGTCGGCATCCCAAAATACCGCCCATATTCCTGCACCAGAAGGTCGGCCGCGGCTTTGGATGCCCCGAAGAGCGAGTGCTTACTGTGATCGATGCTCATAGTTTCTGAGATTCCCTGCTCATACTCATGCCCTGGCTCGATTTCCCACCGCGTCGGTAATTCCTGCAGCGGCAACTGGTTTGGCGTGTCGCCGTAAACTTTGTTTGTTGAAGTGAAAATAAATGGCGCCTCCGGAGAAAAGGTTCTTGCTGCCTCGAGCAGGTTCAGGGTGCCGTTCGCGTTGACCGTAAAATCGGTCTGCGGATCGCGGGCGGCCCAATCATGTGATGGTTGTGAAGCCGTATGCACAATCGCATCGATTTTTCCAGAATAACCCTTGAATAGCTTGGCGACTGCCGAAGCATCCCGAATGTCGAGGTCATAATGGTCATAGCCGCGGACGTTCGCGATTAAATGATCGCGTGTCATTTTTGTCGAAGCTTCCGCCCCAAAGAATTGTGCGCGCATGTCGTTGTCGATCCCAACAACATCGGCGCCCTCTTTCGCGAACCGTTTAACGGTTTCCGAACCAATCAGTCCTGAGGATCCAGTGACGATGATTGTGTGCATTTACTCGACGATAATCGCTCAGATGCGGTGAGCGAAAAGGTTAACATACCAGGAGATATCGTTTCGAACATCATGCGCATCGAAAGGCACCAAGCCAGACGCTCTCACCACAGTCAGATTCATATTGAAGCCCCAAAGCATCTTAACCACTTCTTCCCATCCAACGCCCGCTTGCTCCAAGCCAGCAGGCCAAAATTCGATCAAAAGGTTGGTATCCGGGTTTTCCTGTACCACGCGTTGTGCACCGCGCAACGCATGAAGCTCGTATCCTTGAATATCCATTTTGATCAGATCCACGCGTTGGCCGGGTTTGAAGTAATCGTCGAGCGCGACCATTGCAGTGGAAACAGCGCGGCGTGAATCGCCATCGGTCTTGTACGCTCTATGATCAACGTTCAGGTCGTCTGAAACGTAAAGCTTGCATTCGCCGCTCCGCTCTCCAACCGCAGCCTGAGTGAGTCGGACATTTGAAAGATTACGCGTGACAGCTGACAACCGCTTGAAGTTATCCGGCGAAGGCTCGAAGGAATGAACCATACCAGTTGGACCAACACAGCGGGAAAGAAACTCCGTGTAAATTCCAATGTTAGCGCCGACATCTGCGACGACAGCACCTTGAAACAAAATCTTCCTTAGCAGCTCTCGCTCCGCGCGATCAGCGTAGCTCTTATAAGCGGCATAAAGCGGACGATAGATCGGAAAGGCACGTGCGTACACCTTATTTCCAACGCTACGAAGGAGCGAAACTGCGGACATTCAGCGGCGCGTAAGAGTTACAGTAAAGAACGAGGCGCACAGGGCTGGAAAACAGCGGCTGAGCGCGAGATCAATGTGAAATAATGATCGATAAAGAAAATGCGGGACCGGCAGCTTGCGCGAGATTCCACCCGTAGCCATGTACGACAGTGCGCTAAAGGGCCGAGTCGAAAGCGTCGCGACGTTGAAGTTTTCGTTCAATGGTTGCAGCCATTCGCGCCGCTGGAAAAAGATTAACCACGGTAAGGCAATGTTCGCCGATGCCAGCGGGCCCTGTACCTTGCCTAGCTCCGGATCCGAAATGCGGAAATCGACCGGTTCATGATGGAGATACTTGAAGATGAGAGTCGATAACACGGAAAAAAAAGGCTCTGTCGCAATCACTTTGCCGCCTGACTTCAATTTGCTCGCAGCACGGTTAAGAAATGCAATCGGGCTTTTCAGATGATGCAACACGTTCGTAAGCGTAATAATATCAATGCTCTTGTCTTTGATTGCATCCAGCTTGTCGATCTCGTGGCAGTCAAACACAAGATCGAGATACTCGAGATCAAGCACGTCGCTTGTTATGACGTTTGAAAGAAATTGTTTCAGGGGTGAAGTGCCGCTTCCTACTTCGAGTATTGTGAGCGTCGACGGATTGGGAAGGTCCCTGAATTGATCCCGGTAAAGCTCGCGATACCAAAAAAGAAGATTTTTATTTGCGCCAAGCGCCGCGCGGTTACGCAATGTTGCGGCTCGGTCCTCCGCTTCCTGGCTTTGCAAGACCGTCGACGTCTCGCTCATTTGATCGCACGGATATAAAGTGAGCCCGCAAATTCCGAGATGACGGGCATGTTCTCAAGAAACCGGCCGAACGCGTTCACGCGGTCCATCAGAGCAACTGGCGTTTTTGGGTGCAGAAAATCGAACGGATCGATTCGAACCTCACGATAGCCTGTTTCTTCAAGCAGCCGCCGAAGCGGCCACCGGAAGAATGCCGTCTCATCCGGTGAATCGCCAAGTTTTCGTTTAATCCAGGGGACGTTCTTTTGTATCGCGATCTGAGGGTTCAGCATGTTCGGCTCCGTAAAATAGATCGTACCTCCTGGCTTCAACACGCGGTACATGTCGCGTAGCGCCTCTTTTATTTCGAGGTGATGCAAAACCGAGCTACCCACGACAGAGTCGAACACACTTTCAGAATAGCTCAACGCATAGGCATTCTGCAGTTGGTAACGAACATTCGAGTCGGAACAATTGGCCCTGGCGATTTCCAGAAGCTCCGGTGAGACGTCAATCGCGACCACGTCCGCTCCCGAGCGCGCCAGCTCTCGGGTAAAAGAGCCGGTGCCACAGCCCAGCTCAAGTACAGTCATCCCGGGTTTGAGATGACCGCTGAGCATCCTTACTCGCCGGGCCCAGCGAAGTCTTCCAGCTGGGCTCTCCCAATTCCAAATCTCCCCTGCCCCGCGTTCTGCGAGAAAACGTCCATGTTGAACTTCTTTGGCAATGCGCTCTTGCACGAGAAAATATTCAGATGAATGCGATCTCGACTCGCGTGCGATATGTGGCTAGCAGTTCGAAAATCTAATTATTATCCAGTTAATAGCCCAGCTTTAGCTTAAGAAACCCATGCCAACACATCCTTAGCATGACAAGCCCGTTCCGAAAAACTTTGGTCATCTTCGTCGAACCGTAAATGCGTTCCTGATAATGAACCGGTAAGTCCAGAATCTTAAGGTTCAGTTTCGCGGCGCCGAATAAGAGCTCGTAGTCTCCCCAACGGTCCTCGGTCCCCCAACTTCCCAGCATTGGTCTGATTCGCTCCCAATCGCTCCTCCAGAGGACTTTCGTGCCGCACAAAGTATCTTTTACCCTTTGGCCGAGGAGATAGGTAAAAGCGAGGCTGAAAAATTTGTTACCCAGCATGTTCGCTCCATTCATTGCTCCCTTTGGAACCGGATAGACGAGTCGCGATCCATTGACAAACTCGGCCTGTCCCGAAACGATAACATCGATGAAGTAGGGCAGCTCTTCTGGAATTGTCGTTAGATCAGCATCGAGAATCAGCAACACATCGCCTTTCGCTGCATCGAAACCTGTCCAGACGTTTCGTGACTTACAAACTCCCGGCCCGTGCTCAAGACGAATATCTTTGTCCGGATAACACGACTGCACCCGCCGCACTTCCTCGGCCGTGCCATCGGTCGATTGATCGTCGCAGAAAATGATCTCCGTGCGGCCGGCCAGAGGCGGAATACGGCGAACGGCATCCTCAACGTTTCCTTTCTCGTTTTTGCATGGAATGACGACCGATACAGCGAGGTCTTTCCGCGCAACGGACGCCTGAACCATTCGCGCAACGACCACCTGCGTCATGCAGAGCTTGCTCAGGAATGGCAGGCGTGCACAAAAGCGATTCAAAAAAACAGACAGCAGGGGCAAATATTTCGGCAAAAGAACGATTCGATGCGTCTCAAGAGCTTCAAAACCGGCCAGCTTAAACAAGTTCCGAATGTCAGCGGTAGAAAGCCAGTTTTGCTCGCTGCGCGGCACCTTCATCCCTGTCCATTCCGCAAAGGTGACGAGCGGTTCCCAAAGATGATTGTATGTTGTCACCAAGACCCGCGTATGACGCTCGCAAAGCGGCTTCAAATTCCTGAACGCTTGAATTACGTCTACGGTGTCGCCAACATCGTTAAATAAAATGTAGTCGAATTTCTCGCCCGGTCTGAATGTCTGCCAGAACTCGTCCTTGTCTGGGAAAGCGACTGCGAAATTGAGGGATGGATGCCGTTGCTGCGCGATTTCGACTATTTCGGTACAGATATCGATCCCCTTCCCATCACTTGGTCTGACGGAAGCCAAAAGGTTGCCGATGTCGCAGCGAACCGATAGCACCTTCTTCTGCGGTTCCACCAGGAATCGAAGAAGGCGGGCCAGTAGCTCGTAATAGTACCTGTTGTTCGTTATCCAGTTCTCCCGTCGGGGAGCAATTTTGGCCAGATGCTCTCGGGTGCGCTTGCGTCTTTGATCAAGCGCAGCCGTTCCCCATGTTTCCGTGCTTGGCGCGCATTGCTCCGAAGAAGCACGTACTGGGGCTTCTTCACGTAGCTGCGAATCTGCCTTCGCCCAAACCACCGCTGAGTCTGGCACAATCTCCTTCAATGCCGACGTCCCTCCAAATTGTATTTGAAAATGGCGTAAATTGCCCTGACGCCATCCTTCCAGTTGATCTTCTTTCCTTCCGCATAAGTCCGTCCGCTGTATGAGATTCCCACTTCGTACATTCTGCAGCCCTTGCGGGCAAGTTTGGCGATGATTTCGGGTTCAACTCCAAAACCATCTTCTTCTATCTGAATTGATTTAATAACAGACGCGTCGAACGCTTTGTAGCCCGTTTCCATATCGGTAAGATTGATATTGGTGAACATGTTGGAGAGCAGAGTCAAAAATCTGTTGCCCACCATATGCCAGAAAAAAAGGACGCGATGCGGTCGTCCGCCCATGAATCGGGAACCAAAAACAGCGTCCGCTTTACCCGACACGAGCGGCTCCAGCAGCGCCGGATAATCTGCGGGATCATATTCCAGGTCTGCGTCTTGAACCAGGATGATATCGCCGGTCGCGGCCGCGAAACCGCTGCGTAGCGCCGCTCCTTTCCCGCGATTCACCGGATGATAAATAATTTGATCAACCACTCGTGAAAGTCTTTGCTCAAGCACAGTCCTCGTCCCATCTTGCGAGCAGTCGTCCACTACAATGACCTCTCTGCACTCGAGCGGGGCACTGCAAACTGCCTCAACGATCTTTTCGATCGTGCCCTTTTCATTGTAACAGGGGATGACGACTGAGACTTTCATTTTTTAACGCCCGGACACAGTCCGGCGACAGCAAGCATTCTACCGTAATTTCGATTGCGCAATTTAGCTGGAGAAAAAGCACGGTTGTGCTTGACTAGAAGGTTCGACGTTTCTGGTCAGAATGCCTGCGCAAGTTATCAAAATTAGCGGTGCTCGCCAGCACAATCTCAAGAACCTTCACGTGGAAATTCCGCGGGAGAAGCTGGTTGTCATCACTGGTTTGAGCGGTTCGGGAAAATCCTCGCTCGCTTTCGACACTCTTTATGCCGAAGGCCAGCGCCGCTACGTCGAAAGCCTCTCTGCTTATGCACGACAATTTCTCGATCGAATGGAAAAGCCAAACGTGGATTTTATCCAAGGACTTTCGCCCTCCATCGCCATTGAGCAGCGCAGCGCGGGAGCTAATCCGCGATCTACCATTGCGACCACGACTGAAGTCTACGATTATCTACGGGTCCTCTTTTCGGCTGTAGGCCAGCCTCACGATCCGCTGACGGGCGAGCCGTTGAGCCGGCAAACGCCCCAGCAAATTGTCGATCAAATCCTTGCTTACGAGCCGGAATCGAAAATCATTTTGCTGGCGCCGCTGATCGAGAATCAGCTGGGAGAATTTCGGGATATAATAGAAAAGATCAGGCGCGAAGGATTCGTACGCGCGCGGATTGATGGTGAGATTATGGAGTTGGATCGTTCCGAACGGATCCGGCTCAACAAGAACGAACGGCACACCATTGAAGCCGTGGTGGATCGGCTGGTTGTCCGCGATGGCATTCGCATCCGTCTCACTGATTCAATTGAGACTACACTCAAATGGGGCGGGAACCGCGTCGTTGTCTTGCGACATCAACGCGGTGATGGGGTAGTAGACCAATGGAGTAATGAAAAATCCAAAACTCCGACATTCCGGCACTCCAACACTCCAGCGGAAAGCTGGGAGGAACTGCGTTACTCGACCGACTACGGAAACGCCGCTACTGGCTTTAGAATTGGCGAACTAACTCCGAGACATTTTTCCTTTAACAGCCACCTCGGAGCATGCCCGGCTTGCCATGGACTTGGCACCCAGTTGGTTTGCGATCCCGAGCTGATGGTTTCCGATCCGGCTAAAACGCTGGCTGAAGGCGCGATCACGCCATGGCGGCGTGGGACGAAGCGAATGCAGGCATATTATCGGCACCTGCAAAAAGCGCTCGTGAAGCACTTTCACATCGATGAAGACATGCCTTTCAGCGAATTGCCGAATCAGTTCAAGCAGGCGCTTTACTTCGGCACTAATGGAACTCCAGTGGAGATGGGTTTCAGCGGTAATGGTCCCGCGGGCGCGGAAAAAGTTGCAAAACCATTCGAGGGACTCGTTCCGCAGATGCAGCGGCTATACGAGCAGACTCAAAGCGAATTCACTCGCAATCGCATTCGATCGTTCATGACGTACGAACCATGCAAAGTATGCAATGGTGCAAGACTCAGGCCAGAAATCTTAGCGGTCACCATAAGGGATCGGCACGCGCAAGAGTTGAACATCCATCAGCTGAGTGAGCTGACGACTCAAGCGGCCGCGCGCTTTATTGCGGCGATCGAGTTGACCGCACAGCAACGGGCCATCGTCCGCGATGTTGTGCGCGAAATTCAATCCCGCCTGCAATTTCTCGTCGAAGTTGGCCTCGGTTATCTCACACTCAATCGCCAGAGCGGGACGCTCTCCGGCGGTGAAGCACAGCGAATCCGGTTGGCGACGCAGATCGGCTCCGGCCTCGCGGGAGTCCTTTACATTCTCGATGAACCAAGCATTGGGCTGCATCAGCGCGACAATGCGCGGCTGCTGGGGACGCTGTACCGTCTTCGTGACCTCGGCAATTCCGTCATTGTTGTCGAGCATGACGAAGAAACGATACGGGCCGCGGATCACATTATCGACCTTGGTCCTGGTGCGGGTCCGCGCGGCGGCGAAATTGTGGCGCAGGGTAAACTCGAGGACGTCCTCCGCGCGAAGAATTCTTTGACTGCCGATTACCTTTCCGGCCGCGCGCGAATTTCCATTCCCAAGCAGCGCGCCAAACCGCGGTCGACCGACAAATCCGAAGGCTGGCTAACATTGGCCGGGGCGACGGAAAACAATTTGAAAGACATTACCGTCTTTTTTCCGCTGGGTTGTTTTATTTGTGTGACCGGCGTTTCCGGCAGTGGCAAGTCCACTTTGGTGGACGACATTCTGCGACGTGCGCTGTTTCGACGTTTTCATAATGCGAAGCAGAAGCCGGGGGCTCATGGGGCAATTCGCGGAGTGGAACAAATCGATAAGGCAATTGTGATCGACCAAAGTCCGATTGGACGAACGCCACGGTCGAACCCGGTGACCTACACGGGGGCGTTCACTCCGATTCGCGAATTGTTCAGTCAATTGCCCGCGGCGCGGGTGCGCGGTTATGACGCAGGACGTTTCAGCTTCAACGTTAAGGGCGGCCGTTGCGAAAATTGCGAAGGCGACGGGCTAATTAAGATCGAGATGCATTTTTTGCCCGACGTTTATGTCGAATGCGAGGTGTGCCACGGCAAACGCTATAACCGTGAAACCCTGGAGATCACTTACAAAGGCAAGCACATTGCTGATGTCCTTGATCTGACCGTGGACGAAGCAGCCCGTTTTTTCCGAAATGTGCCCAGCATTTCAGAAAAGTTAGACTCATTACTAGATGTGGGGCTGGGTTATCTGCGACTTGGTCAGGCCGGAACAACCCTTTCCGGCGGAGAAGCCCAACGCGTAAAACTGGCAACGGAGCTTGCGAAAAAGGCGACTGGCCGGACGCTTTACATCCTCGATGAACCGACGACCGGATTGCATTTCGCAGATATCGAAAAACTGCTGCAAGTTTTGATGAAGCTGCGCAACGCAGGTAACACGGTGATCGTGATTGAACATAATCTGGAGATGATCAAGTGCGCGGACTGGATCATTGACCTGGGACCCGAAGGCGGAGAGGGTGGCGGCGAGATCGTGGGAGCAGGCCCGCCGGAGGAGATTGCCGAGCTGCCGGGCAGCTATACGGGACAATATCTGCGGCCGTCATTGAAGAGCACATGAGCCAGATAAGACGCACAGGATTGATGTGCCTGGTGACCCTGCTGGCGCAACTCGTCCGCGCAGACATTTCCACCGAAATTGCCGAAGCTAGCGCACCGATTGCAGAAGGGGTGCCGGAAGTAGCACTTGTGCGGTTGCAAGCCCTGCTAAATAACAATCTGCCGGAAGCCGATTGGCGCGCGGTCATGGAGAAGCTTGCCGAAGCGCAAATGGCTGCAAAGCAGCCGGAGAACACTCTGACTTTGTTGCAGGATGTCCGAGTCCGCGACCTGTCCTGGGCAAAATTTTGGCGCGCGCAAGCCTTCGCT